>CANPYT010000053.1 GCA_947588705.1 uncultured Acetatifactor sp.
CGAAGAAATGCCCCGTGAGAGGATACAGAGGATACTGGACAATGTACAGGCGCCGCTGATCATCTGTGATGAGTCTTCCGCGGAAAAAGCGGCAGTTTTTCGGGCGGGGAATTGTATTATCAGGCAGTATGATGAATTGATCCAGACAGAGAGAAACGAGAAAGCCTTAAAAGATATTTATGACCGGGCCATAGATACGGATCCGGTCTATATTGTGTTTACATCCGGTTCCACAGGTATTCCAAAAGGCGTGGCGGCATGTCACCGCTCTGTGCGGGATTATATAGAGCAGCTGTCGGAGATCCTGGGATTTGACGAAAATACAGTATTCGGCAATCAGGCTCCGCTTTATTTTGACGCCTGCCTGAAAGAAATATATCCAACTTTGAAATTTGGAGCAACTACATATCTGATCCCGAAACAGTGTTTTTCTATTCCGGTTTCGCTTGTGAAATATCTGAACACCTATAAAATCAACACCATATGCTGGGTCGTCTCTGCACTGACGATGGTCAGCGCATTTGGAACTTTTCAGATTGCCAGGCCGCAATTTCTGCGGACGGTTGCCTTCGGAAGCGAGGTGTTTCCGATAAAACAATTCCGGATCTGGAAAGAGGCGGTGCCGGATGCAGTTTTTACGAATCTGTATGGCCCCACGGAATGTACCGGTATGTGCTGCTATTACCGGGTGGACCGGGAATTTGACGAAGAAGTGATCCCCATCGGCCGGCCCTTCCCGAACCGCGAGATCATCCTGCTGTCGGAGGATGGCAGGGAGGCTTTGCCGGGCCAGCAGGGGGAGATTTGTGTGCGCGGAACAGCGCTGACGCTGGGGTATTATAACGATCGGGAACGTACTGACCTTGCTTTTGTGCAGAATCCCCTGCAATCCGCATACCCGGAGCTGATCTACCGTACCGGGGATATCGGCAGATACAATCAGAGAGGGGAACTGTGTTTTGTGTCCCGCCGGGACTACCAGATCAAACATATGGGGCACCGCATTGAACTCGGGGAGATCGAAGTCAATGTAAACGCGGTGCCGGGAATTAAGATGTCCGCCTGTGTTTATGATCAGGAGAAAGGCAGAATTGAGCTGTATTACATAGGGGACATCACTGAAAAAGAGCTGATGCTGGAGCTGAAAAACAGGCTGCCGCGGTATATGCTGCCAAACAAGACCGTGAAGCTTGAGAAAATGCCGTTTACAGCAAACGGCAAGATAGACAGACGTGCGCTGAGAGACATATAAAAGAGACATATAAAAAAGAAATATAAAAAAGAAAAAACGGAAGGGAAAGCGGATATGGAAGAATTACTTAATATTTTAAGGGAACTGCATCCAGAGGTGGATTTTGAGACGGAGGAGCATCTGATCGACGGAATGATCCTGGACTCCTTTGATATTGTTTCGCTTATTGCCTCTATTCATGAAGAATTTGGGGTCACGATCAATGCCGGTAAGATACTGCCCCGGAATTTTAATTCGGCAAAGGCTCTTTACGCGCTGATCCAGGAAATAAAAGAGGAAGACTGAGGTGCGGGGACATGCTTTTTACCTCATATGAATTTATTGCTTTTTTCTTTCTGCTGACGGTGCTCTATTATCTGATCCCGGGCAGGTATCAATGGATGCTTTTGCTGGCGGCCGGTTATGTGTTTTATTGGGCGGCGGACCCGGATTATCTCATTTTCCTTTTGGCTGTGACGGTATTGACGTATGTTGCCGCGTTGTTGATAGACCGCAGCCTTGTGAATCAGAAAAAGTACCTTAAGATTTATGGCGAGGGAATGGACCGCCAGGCAAAAAAAGAATATAAAGCCCTGCAGGGAAAGAAGAGGAAAAGGATCATCGTCTGGTTCCTGGTCATGACGCTGAGCATTTTGGCCAGCGCAAAATATATTAATTTTTTCATTTTAAATTTGAACGGCATCCTGCGGATGATGGGAAGCGGCGGGCAGATATCGTTTATAAATCTGCTCCTTCCGCTGGGAATTTCCTTTTATACGTTTCAGGCTATCGGTTATATGCTGGATGTGTACCGGGGGGATATTTCCGCGGAAAAAAATTTTTTCCGCTATGCGCTTTTTGTATCCTTTTTCCCTCAGCTGGTCCAAGGCCCCATCAGCCGTTTTCAGGATCTGGCCCGGACGATGTGGGAGCCCCACCCTTTTCGGGGAAAGAATCTGCAGAACGGCCTTTTGCGCGTACTTTGGGGATATTTTAAGAAGCTGGTGGTGGCGGACAGGCTCTTTATCGCGGTCAGCCTGCTGTTGGGACAGCCGGAGGAATACTGCGGGGCATACGCGGTAGTTACTATGGTCTTCTACACAGTTCAGCTCTATGCCGATTTCACCGGCGGGATCGACATTACCATCGGTATGGCGCAGGTGTTGGGAATTGAAGTGCAGGAAAATTTTCGGCGCCCTTACTTCTCCAAATCCCTGAAAGAATATTGGCGCAGATGGCATATTTCTATGAGCAGCTGGTTCAGGGATTACGTTTTTTATCCTGTCTCGGCGTCACGGGCGATACAGAGGATCTCAAAAGCAGCCGGGAAGCTTTGGGGAACGAAAGCGGGAAAGCGGCTGCCCGTATATCTTTCTTCTTTTGTGGTCTGGCTGGCTACGGGCATATGGCACGGAGCCAGTTGGAATTTTGTTGTGTGGGGGTTGTTGAACTGGGTGGTGCTCATGGTTTCGGAGGAGCTGGAGCCGCTTTATGCACGGTTCCAGCGGAAATTTGCCTTAAGCGGCCGTTTGCCCTACAGGCTGTTTCAGGTAGGAAGGACGTTCCTGCTGGTCTGTATCCTGAATTTGTTCGACTGTTATGAAAAGGTATCCGTTACGCTGAAAATGCTGGCCTCCGTTTTTGGCGCGGAAAACTGGAAGATATTTGCCGATGGATCCCTGCTGCGCCTTGGCCTTACGGCGGCGGATTATATTGTCTTGGCGGCCGCCGTTCTTATGATGGTCAGCGTGAGTTTGGCCCAGCGGCGGGGAAGCGTGTGCGCCCGGGTCGCCGGCATGAGATATCCGGTGCAGGCGGCAGTTTGGATGGGGCTGTTTCTGATGGTGCTGCTGTTTGGAACATACGGCATTGGATATGATGCGGGCCAGTTTATCTATAACCGGTTTTAATTTACTGTAGCGGAAAGGCAGATACATATGTGTGGGATTTGCGGTATTTATAATCTGACAAATGACAGGGCGATCCGAAAAGAGGTCCTGACGGACATGATGGAAGCCATTCGCCATCGCGGCCCGGACGGAAGCGGGTGCGCGGTCCTGGAACAGGCGGCGCTGGGCTTTAACCGCCTGAGCTTCCTGGATCTCGACGGGGGGATGCAGCCTCTTTATAACGAGGACCGGACAGTGGTGATGGTCTGTAATGGGGAGATATATAATTACCGGGAACTGACGCTGGAACTGCGCCAGAAAGGCCATCGATTCTCTACAAAAACGGATGTGGAGGCGATCCTGCATCTTTACGAAGAAGTGGGTGCGGATTTTCCGAAATACCTGAACGGGCAGTTTGCCGTGGCTGTTTATGATACGGTAAAAAACGAACTGCTGATCGTGCGGGATCAGATAGGTATCTGCCCGCTGTTCTATACGGTTTCGGACGGCCGCTTCCTGTTTGCCTCGGAAATCAAATCGCTCCTGGAATATCCCGGGGTGGATCGGAAACTGAACATGAAGGCGGTGGACCAGCTGTTAAATTATCCGGGAGTGGTTGCGCCGCAGACTTTTTTTGCCGGAATTTACGCCCTGGAGGCAGGCCATATGATCCGGGTGGACGCTAACGGCTTCCAAAACAGCGAATACTGGGACCTGCGTTATGCTTCTGAGGAGGAACGCGGAGAGGATTATGGAGAGGACTATTACATAGAAAAACTGCGTGAGCTTTTAAAACAGGCGATACAGCGCAGGCTGGTTGCGGATGTCCCTGTGGGATTTTATATCTCCGGCGGCCTCGACAGCTCCGTTGTGGCATGTTTTATCGGGAAATACCTGATGGACAGCGCCTATTCTTTTTCCGCGGAGATCGGAGATGAAAAGTTAAATGAAAGCCGGTTTCAGAAGCTGGTAAAAGAGCGGGTAAACGCAAAGCATTATAGCGTCAGGGTGACGGAGGAACAGCTGTGGGATCACTTGAAAAGCGTGATCTATCACGCGGAAGCCGGGGTGAAAGAAAGCTATGACGTAGCTGCTTTTCTGCTTTCCGGGCTGGTACAGGGATCTCCCGCGAGGGCAGTCCTGACCGGACAGGGGGCGGACGAGTTCTTTTATGGATATGTGGGGTATATGCTGGATCAGTTCCGCGGGATGCAGAAAGAGAGTATGTCCCTGGAGGAGCGCAGAAGTAATGAAAAACTGTGGGGAGATCCCTTTTTCCGATATGAGCGTATCCATCCAAAAATCGCCGAGCTGCACTGCCGGCTGTACAGTTCAAATGTCAGGGGAGAGATGAAGAATTTTTCCGCAACGGCGGAAAGCCCTGTCAATGTAGAACGCCTGAAAGGATTGAGCTCACAGAAGCGCAGGTCTTATATTGATTATAAGCTGCGCTTATCTGACCATCTGCTCGGCGAGCATGGGGACAGGATGTTTTTTTCTCATTCGGTGGAGGGAAGGCATCCGTTTTTGGATATGGAACTTCTGGATTTTGTGACTGCCATTCCCGACAAATACAAGCTGAACGGGGTAAATGAAAAATATATCCTGAAAAAAGCAGCGGAAGGGATCGTGCCGGACGAGGTGGTAAAGCGAAAAAAATTTCCTTTCCAGGCCCCGGGAATGTCCGCTATGATCAAAAAATCTGACCGTATTCCGTACCTTGAGGAGGAACTGCTGAAAAAATATGATGTGTTTGACGCGGCTTATGTGAAAGAGCTGAAGAAGGTTTACAGCCAGGAGCATTTTCAGCTGATGGGGGCTTATGAGATCGATTATCTGCTGATCGTCATGACTGTGACTATGTTGTGCGAACAGTATTCGCTTTCCCTTTGAAATGGAAAAGCAAATACGTTTGAACATAAACTTCCATGCGATTGTTCGGTACGTGCGCCAAGTGTGCAAGGAGTATAAAGCTTAAAAATGAGTTCGAAAATGAATTTTCAAATTTTGAGTTGATATGCGCTGAAGCGCACAAGGGGTATAAAGATGAGAAGCAGGGATAACACGACTCGAAGAAGAATGCCATGGAATCCGCATAGCAGGGATGGCCTTTCCGCGAAAGCGCGGTATCGTATGCCGGGAAATGGCTGGATGCATCGGGCGGACGTCAGTTTAAAAATATCCGGGGAAGAGGAAAGCCCCGGATATCTGCGCGGCCCGGAATGCCTTGAGCTTCCCGAAAGGGCGGTTCGGGATGAGACAGTCAAAGGCGAAGAAGAAAGCTCCCGGGAAGCGAAAAAGAAAAAAGGGAAGAAATGGGCTGTCACGGCAGTATGCTTAAGCATTCTCGTGATCGCCGCAGGCGTTATTTACGACAGGCTGCCTTACTATTGCGTACAGGAACTGACAGTGGAGGCCGGCGCGCCATGGCCGTCGGCGGGTGATTTTTTAAAGTGGGAATGTAGCGCGGCTTATATTGTCTCGGGAATCGATGACAGCATGGAGCTTGACCATGTGCAGGATCATGAGGTGGTGATCCATCTGTACCATCAGGACGTCTCTACGCTGCTGCATGTGACTGATACGACCGCTCCTGTCGTGCGGACAAAAAATAAGACCATCATGCTTGGGGAGGAGGTGGCGGCAGAAGATTTTGTGGTGTCGGCCGAGGACGCAACCCAATGTGAGATTAGTTATCGGCAGGAGGCGGACCTGCAGCAGCCCGGAACGCAGACGGTTGTGATAGAAGTAAAGGATGAGGGCGCGAACGTTACCACGGCGCAGGCCCAGCTGATCATTCTCCAGGACGTGACGCCTCCGCAGATAGAAGGGGTGAAAGAACTTACAATAAAGGTGGGGGAGAGCGTCTCTTACAAGAAGGGTATCACGGTCACGGATGACTATGACGACAATGTCAGCCTTATGGTAGACCACTCCGAGGTGGATGTAGATAAGCCGGGAGATTACCAGATCACCTATTCCGCAGTGGATAAATATGGGAACGAGGCCAGGGTTTCTACCATCCTTCATGTGGAGGAGGAAAAGCGGGCCGCGACGGGCCCGGCGGGTGTTCCCATGACGGAGGAAGCCGTGAATGCGGAAGCAGACAAGATCCTTGCCTCCATCACCAACCAGGCCATGACCCAGTATGAAATCATAAAAGCAATTTACGACTGGTGCCACTCTAAGATCGCGTATGTGAACGATACCCCGAAGAACAGCTGGGTAGAAGGAGCGTATTATGGCCTGGTGCGGAGAAAAGGCGATTGCTATGCGTATGCGATGAGCGCAAAGTGCCTGCTGACAAGGGCAGGAATTGTCAATATGGATATCGAGCGGATACGATATGGGAACGGAATGCATTTCTGGAATTTAGTAGATATCGGTGAGGGATGGCGGCATTTTGATACATGCAGGAGGGCGGATGGCTCCACGTTCTTTTATCTTACGGACGCGGAATTGATGGAGTATTCCGAGGCGCACACCGCGCCGGATTATCCTTATGGAACGCATTATTATGACAGGACGCTGTACCCGGAGATTCCGTAAAGGGGGGATAAGGTTGAAAAGGCTGGGAGTCATCGGAGGGCTCGGCCCTATGGCCACGGCGCTCTTTATGAAAATGACAGTTGAGATGACGGATGCAAAAACCGATCAGGAACATATAGAAATGGTCATTTATAACTGCCCTCAGATACCGGACCGCACAGGTTATATCCTGGGAAAGACCTCTGAGGATCCTGTCCCGGAGCTTGTCCGGATAGGGCGCAGGCTGACAGCGGATGGAGCAGAGCTGATCGCCATACCCTGTGTCACAGCGAGCTGTTTTTACGAAAAACTTGCCAGGGAAATAGAAGTTCCCATAATCGATATCGTCCGTGAAGTCCGGGGCTGCCTGAGCGAAAGGGGCATTCGATGTGTCGGCCTGATGGCCACATCGGGCACGATAACAAGCGGTTTGTTTCAGGATGCGCTGTCTTCCGTGTGCAGGCTGGTTCTGCCGGATGCCTCGGATCAGGGAGAACTGATGCATGTGATCTATGACAATGTGAAGGCCAACAAGCCTGTGGAAACGGCGGGATTTTACAAAGTCGCGGAGCATCTCAGGGACGCCGGGGCAGAGGTGATCCTGCTGGGGTGTACGGAATTGTCTGTGGTCAGCGAGACCTGCGGGCTGGGCGGGGAATATATCGATCTTTTGAGACTGATGGCAAAATGCGCGGTGCGCCGCTGCGGCAGATTGAAACAGGAATATGAAGGTTGGCCTTTTGTGCCGGGAGATCTTCGGAAAGAGCGGAAGTGAAGAAACGCATATGAAAAAAAGACGAAACAGTTTGATCCTGCGGGCGCTTTTAACGGCTGTTGTTGTAGCCGCGGTGCTGGCGGGGCTCCAGAGAGTGCTGATGCCGAAATATACCGGCGCGGACAGAGAAGGAAGCATGATCGGGGAGTACTATTCCCAGGAAAAGGATCATGATGTCATATTTATCGGGGACTGTGAGGTGTATACTAATTTTTCCCCCGCGGTGTTGTGGGAAGAGTATGGCATTAACAGCTACATACGCGGCAGCGCGGAACAACTGATTTGGCAGTCCTATTACCTGGCGGAGGAGACATTTACGTATGAAAAGCCTAAGGTACTGGTGTTTAACGTACTGTCGATGATGTTTGACGAACCTCAGCGGGAGAGCTATAACCGTATGACGCTGGACGGAATGCGATGGTCTGTCTCCAAGATAAAATGTATTGAAGCATCTATGACGGAAGAAGAAAATTTTATTGAATATGTTTTTCCCATACTCCGCTTTCATGACAGATGGAGTGAATTGACCAAAGAGGACTTTACCAAGGCATGGAAAAAGGATCCGGTCACGTTTAATGGCTATTATATGCGTGTGGATATCCTTCCGGCCGAAAATATCCCGGAGGAGAGAAAACTGGGAGACTACCGCTTCGGGGAGAACGCGTATTCTTACCTGGATAAGCTGACGGAACTCTGCCGGGAGGAGGGAGTGGAGTTGGTCCTTATAAAGGCGCCGAGCCTCTATCCTCCCTGGTACGACGAGTGGGATCAGCAGATAGTGGAATATGCGGAGATACACGGTTTGAAATATTATAACCTGCTGGACGCGGCGGAAGAGATTGGGCTGGACTACAGCACGGATACTTATGACGCGGGGCTTCACCTGAACCTGTCAGGCGCGGAAAAGCTTTCCCGTTATTTCGGGGCTATTCTTGCAGAGGACTGCGGCTTGCAGGATAGAAGGCAGGAGCGGGAACTGGCGCTGAAGTGGGAAGAAAAACTGAAAGCATACCGGGAAGAGATCCGGCGGCAGAAAACTTTGACGGATGATGGCGCCGACCGATGAGGCCATGGCGCTTGAATGGCTGTTGAAACGGCAGAATGAGAGGAAATGAGGATATGAAGAGACGTATTGTCATGATATATGTGGGCCTGTTGTCAGGGATCGTGTTGTGTTCCGGCGGATGCGGAACGGAAGCGAACGCCGGAAAGGACAGGATCGTGGCGAAAGTGCTGGCGGACGCGTCCGCAGCGCCGATATCGGAGGAGGCGCAGGATCCCGGCGAAGGCAGCCTGCAGCAGGAAGAGGAAGAGGAAACAGATTATGTGAACGGGGAGGAGTACGTCTTCCCGGTGGGTGAAGTTACTCTCCGTACAGATATGGACGCGGACGAAGCCGTCGAAGAACTGGGAGAGTACAAGAGCGTTTTTAAGGCGCCCAGCTGCGCGGGAGAGGGCACTTCTTATATTTATACCTATGATTCCTTTGAGATCGAGACATATCCTACGGAAGAGGGCAAAAACCTGATCGGCTATATCATTCTGCGGGACGACACGGTCGCAACGGCAGAGGGGATCGACTTGTCTATGACCAGAAGCGATGTCATCCAGACATATGGAAGCGGATATGAAGAAGCGCAGAACAGCATCACCTATGAAAAAAACGGCACAAAACTGAACTTTATTTTTGACGGGGAAGAACTTTCTTCCATCGAGTATGTTTCAGCTGTGATAGGCTGAAGTATTTTGCTATGCGGGCGCGGCGGGGAAAAAGAAAGAAAAGACTGCACCGTGCGATGCGCCGGGTCCTGAAGCATGTATTCCTGGCGGTATTGCTGCTGGCAGTATGCTTTTTTTATACAAGGTACAGGGAAGATCTGCGGTACTTTGCCGATACGGTATCACAACTCTATGAGGAAGCCTCCGCGCTTGTGGAAGGGGCTTCCGAAAAAGACTTTGGGGCCGGACAGGCAAGTACGGCGTATGCGGAAGACGGAACTGTCATTTTAAAATGGCAGGGAAGCAGGAACATAGATTATATCGGATTAGATGAAATCCCCGAAGCAGTGAAGGACGCCGTGGTCTGTACGGAAGACCGGCGGTTTTATACGCATCATGGCGTAGATTATCTGGCGCTTTTACGCGCCTTTTTTGCGTTGGTGAAAAACGGCGGGGAGGTAACGCAGGGCGGAAGCACTATCACGATGCAGCTCGCGAGGACCATGTATCTGACCAGGGAGGTAAGCTGGCAGAGAAAAGTAAAGGAAATATTTGTGGCCTGGAAGCTGGAAAAACTATTTTCCAAGGAACAGATCCTGGAATTTTATTTAAACAATATTTATTTTGGGAATGGGTATTATGGGATCGGATCCGCGGCGGAAGGCTATTTCCACAGGGAGCCGGATCAGCTGAGCCTGGCCCAGACGGCTTATCTTTGCGCTATTCCCAACAACCCTACCCTGTATGACCCCTATGGAAACAGTTCCAATACGGAGAAGAGGATGGTGCATATATTGGACTGTATGCTGGAGAAGGAGAGGATATCGGAAGAAGAATACGAGCGGGCCGTCTCGGAAAAAGTATTGGTGGAAGAGCCGGAAACGATAGAGAAAGATGATTATGCCGCGACATATGCTTCTTATTGCGCTGTCCATGCCCTGATGGAGAACGCCGGATTTGAATTTTGTTATGATTTCCAGAGTGAGGAACAGCGCAGCGCTTACGAGGAAAAATATGCCAAATGCTATGCGGAGTGCCAAGCGTCAATGTATACGGAGGGGTATCAGGTCTATACTTCCCTGGACCGGAGGCTGCAGAATGATCTGCAGGACGCGGTGGACAGTGAGCTGAAAGATTACCAGGACACTGACGAAGAGGGAATCTATGAGATGCAGGGGGCTTCCGTATGTATTGACAATGCCACGGGACTGGTCAAAGCCATTGTGGGAGGGCGCAGCCAGGAACATGATTTTTATCCGCTGAACCGGGCCTATCAAAGCTTCCGGCAGCCGGGAAGTTCCATAAAACCTTTGATCGTATATACGCCGGCTTTTGAAAGGGGATATATGCCTGACACAGTCGTGGAGGACCGGCCTACAGCGGACGGGCCCAGAAATGCCACAGGACATTACCAGGGGAAGGTTACGCTGCGCTATGCGGTAGAGCAGTCCCTTAATACGGTGGCTTACGAACTGTTCAGGGAGCTGACGCCAGAGACGGGGCTGTCTTACCTGAAGGCTATGGAATTTTCACGGATCGTCCCGGAGGACTATGGCCTGCCGTCGGCCCTGGGCGGATTTACATATGGCGTATCTCCCCTGGAAATGGCGTCAGGATATGAAACAATTGCCAACGGAGGGGTTTTCAGGAGGCCGACCTGTGTTGCCCGGATTTTGGACAGGGAGGGGAATGTGATCTACGAACCGGATGGAACGGGGAAGCAGGTGTACGGCCCGGAGGCGGCGGAGACTATGGAGGATGTCCTTGCAGGCGTTATGACGAATGGCACGGGAGCCCCGGTATGCCTGGAGGGTGTGTTCTGCGCGGGGAAAACGGGTACCACCAATGAATATAAGGACAGCTGGTTTGTGGGATATACGAAGGAATATACCGTCAGTGTGTGGGTGGGTTACGATATGCCGAAAGAAATTGCAGGGATCACCGGGCCGTCATATTCGGGCTTTATCTGGAAGCGTTTTATGGAGGCGGCACTGGAAACGCGGCTTACAGATGAGTGAAAATGTGGTAGAATGTATATGGAGGCGGTAAGACCGTTCCGGTTTATGAAATGGCCGCTGGTGCGGCGGAATGGGTGGGAAAATGTCGAAAAAGATGCCTGTATGGCTGCTGGGAGTTTTGCTTATTTTCGGAATGGCGGCATGTACGCCAAAACAAGCGGGGAACCATGTAGGGGAAGCTCCCGCGGAGCAGGGGCCTGCGCAGGCGGGAGTGGCGGAAAGCGCCGCACCCGGTGCGCAGTATGCCTATTCCGGCGAGATCATTGATTTCGCGGAGGACAGCAGCCTGGGGATCCCGGCGGGCAGTGATGTGATGGTCTGCGACATGGCGGGATGTGGGGAGAAGGTGTATGTCCTGCTGGAAATAAGGGAATGGGGCGAGGAGCCGGAGGACAACACGCAGAAAGCGGAATACACAAGCTATTACCAGGTCTTTTCCTGTATGGCGGACGGGAGCGGAAAGACGGTATCGGAAAAGATGCGTCTGCCGGAGGGCGGCGGGTATGTGAGTGACCTGCATATATCTGATGACGGCTGTGTTGCCGCGTTGTTTTATTCCGACGCGGGGGAAAATGTACGGCTGTTGTTCTGGGACGCCTTTCGGAATGTCCATTGGGAAAAACAGACTGTGTCGGGAGGGTATCTGTTCTTCCGGGAAGATGGCTTTGTCCTGCTTGCCGGGAAGGGGGAAGCGCGGGAGATAGTTTATTATGATTCCCAGGGAGAACTGACGGACAGGGTGGATGCGGACGGAAGAATATTTGACGGCTTCCGGAACTGTTACTTTATGCCAGATAACCGGTTCCTTGTGATCGCGTCGGATCAGGAGGGAAGGCCATACGCGGAATGGTATGATCCAAAGACAGGCGGGCAGGAGAGACGGATGCTGCCGGATGTTTGCAGCCGCTATCAGATTTTTCGGGGAACTACGGCGGATGTCCTGCTGTGTGGCTCCGCGGGGATCTATCAGCTAGGGCCGGACGGGGAAGGGCTTACGGAGGTGTTTTCCTATGTGGACGCGGATCTGGACATTGACGGGTTCCAGGCGGTATATCAGGTAGACGAGAGGCGTCTGGCGGGGGCCTTTTCTGACGGCGGCGGACAAAAGCTGGGGTTGTTTGAGCGCGTCCAAGTGCCGGAAGAGCTGCAGAAGCAGATCGTGGTGCTGGGGGTCACGGATGAGCCGGATCCGGGGTTAAGGAGGCAGATCCTGGCTTTTAACCGGGAAAACAGCCGGTACCGGGTCAGCATAAGGCAGTATGTTTCCTATGAGGAAGAGTTAGACGCCATAGCGCGGCTGAATACGGATATCCTGTCGGGGAACATGCCGGATATCCTTCTGGTTGATGAGGAAATGCCCCTCCAAAGCTATCTCAGGAAAGGTCTGCTGGCAGATGTGGGAAAGCTGATAGAGGAGGATGAGGAACTGGACAGTACGCAGTTTATGGAAAACGTGCTGGACGCTTACCGGGTGGACGGAGCCCTGTATTATGTGATCCCTGCCTTTTGCGTGGACACGCTTGTGGCAAAGCAGTCAAAAGTGGGAGACAGGAGAGGCTGGGATCAGGACGAATTTATGGCGGCGCTGTCAGAACTTCCCCAGGGAACGGAAATGCTTTCCGAAACCTCCAGGTACGATTATCTGAGGGATTACATGAGGGTATGCGGCAGGGAGTATGTTGACATAGACCAGGGAAAATGTGATTTCCAGGTGAAAGGCTTTATATCCATGCTTCAGTTCGCGGGAACTCTTCCTGAAACCGTGGAAGCGTCTGATGTTGACGAAAACAGCTTTGATTCGCGGTACCTGGAAGATCGGGCGCTGCTTCAGCCTGTCACCATCCGGACATTGTCGGATCCGGCCGCCTGGATCTATGGCTCCATGGGGGAGGATATCGCCTATGTGGGATATCCTGCCGAAAGCCGGGAGGGTTCCTGCATCCGTGACTGCGGGGTGAGTTTTGTGCTGGCTGAGAAGAGCGGCAGCCTGGATGGAGCCTGGGAATTTGTAAGATCTTTTCTGACAGAGGATTTCCAGAGGGACAGGCTGCGTGAAATATTACCGGAGGGCGGGATGCCGATCCGAAAGGATATTTTTGAAGAGAGGGTACAGAGGGCGGCCGGGCAGGAGGGATACTGTTTTATCAATGACGAATTTATCCCGATCCCGCCCATGACGCAGGAACAGATGGACAGGACGGTGGATTTTATTGAGCATCTGCACAATCCGGCGTTTGAGGATGAGGTAATTATGAATATCATCTATGAAGAGGCGGAAAGCTTTTTCCAGGGGCAGAAGACTGCGGAAGACGTGGCGGAACTGGTCCAGAACAGAGTGCGGCTCTATTTGGATGAAAGGATGTAGGCGGATGTCACCAGGTGACGCCGCCTGCTGTTTACAAGCGCGAACTGATGAGAAATTATATTTTTGACTCTATTGACAATTCAATGATTCAACACTATACTGTTATATATGTAAACATAACACATAGAACAGTAAAGGATGACAAAGGGTGAAACTAATTATTTCAAATGTTTCCGGTATTCCCATCTATGAACAAATAAAGCAGCAGGTGAAATCTGCTATTCTTTCCGGTGAACTACAAGAGGAAGAAGCCCTGCCATCTCTGCGGACGCTTGCAAAAGACTTGAAAATAAGTGTTTTAACTGTTACGCGGGCTTATACCGAGTTGGAGCAGGAGGGATTTGTCAAAAACGTACAAGGACGTGGGTGCTTCGTTATGGGACGCGGCTCAGAATTGATCCGCGAGCAGTTGATCTGCAAAGTAGAAAGCAACCTGTCGGAAGCAATCAATGCGGCGCAAATAGCAGACTTATCACTACAAGAATTGCATCATCTTTTAGATATTCTATGGGAGGAAAAAAAGAATGGATAACTTTTTGGAAGTAAGCAATTTATCAAAAGCATTTCCGGGTTTTCAGCTGCAGAATATCAGCTTCTATTTGCCCAAAGGGTATATCATGGGATTGATCGGACCGAACGGTTCCGGAAAGACAACAACCATAAAACTCATACTCAATATGCTGAAACGCGACGGCGGAGAAATAAAGATTATGGGGCTTGACAATATTTCTGATGAAAAGACCGTCAAAGCGAGTTTGGGTGTTGTCTTTGATTCAAACTATTTATGCGAAGAATGGACGGTTACACAGGCAGAAGCAGCGGTATCGGTGTTCTATAAAAATTGGGATAAGAAAAAGTTTTCCGAACTGATCAGAAGATTTCATATCGCCCCGGAGAAAAAGGTAAAAGAACTTTCAAAAGGGATGCAGATGAAGTTAATGGTTGCCTGTGCTTTTTCTTACGATGCAAAGCTGCTGATCCTGGATGAACCTACCAGCGGCCTTGATCCGGTGTCCCGTGATGAACTTCTTAAAATTCTGTCAGAGTATATTGAAGACGGAGAACACAGCGTTTTATTTTCTACTCATATTACCGCTGACCTGGAACGTGCTGCGGACTATATTACTTATATCAGTTATGGTAAATTGTTTTTTACCGGAAACAAGGACGAGTTTGTAGATATGTTCCGTATTGTAAAAGGAGGTCGTAACGAACTCACGCTGGATTTGAGTGAAAAATTGATTGGTATCCGCGAATTTTCTACGGGCTTTGAGGCGCTGATAAAATCAGAGGATATAAAGATGTTCAGCCATTTGGATGTGGAACCCACAACGATTGATGACATTGTTGTGTTCACCAATCAGGAAGGAGATCATTATGAATGATATTTTGAAAGCAACACGGCTCGATTTGGCACTGATAAAGCCATACATGAAAAATATTTGTTTTACGGTGGCAATCCCGGTTGCCTTTGCTGCCATAAACAGATCGCTCATAACGGGAGTTTCCTTTGCCATGTGTTTTATTGCCATGACCGCAGGGTACACATTTTCCGTATCAGAAAAAAGCGGCATGGATCGACTGTACGGTATTTTACCGGTTTCCAAAACGCACCTGGTATTAGGAAGGTATTTATATACCTGTTCCATGGGGCTGTTGGCTTTCCTGTTTTCTATGATAGTCCACCCCATTGTTTTGAAAGCACTGGGCACAGCCGTTTGGCCTGCGGATATTTGTCTGGCCGCTATACTGGGGATTTTCATGTTCACACTTTATACGGTGTTTCAGCTGCCGGGATATTATAAGTTTGGCTCCATCAACGGGAGAATTTTTATGTATATTCCCATTGTAGGTTTTCTTGCAATACTGTTGTTTGTCTCCAAGCTCAACCTAACGAGTCATCCGGCCATCGCCGCGCTCGTTGGAAATCCCATCACAGCAATCATCGCCACACTGCTGGTGTGCATGATCGCATATCTGCTCTCGATTACCGTATCGATAAAGATCATTCGGAGCAAGGAGGTGTAGACATGGATTTTACTGTTCCTATTGTGGTGATGTTTCTTATAGTGGGTATTCCGCTGCGGAATAAAGCAATCAGGGAATATAGAAAAAGGAAAAAAGAAAAAGACGGCAAAGAACAGGATGATTGATTTAGAAGAATTTAAGGGAAATGGGCATGGATAACACAGCATTAAATATCACTGGCTTAACAAAGCGGTATCGTGATTTTACTCTGGATAATGTGTCGTTTAGCGTACCTTATGGGGCCGTTGTAGGCTTCGTTGGTCAAAATGGCGCAGGAAAAAGCACAACACTGAAAGCTATTCTTGGGCTAATAAAAAAGGATACTGGAACAATATCCATTTTAGGGTCGCAAGAACAGAATATTGATTTTGTGATACGCAACAAAATTGGCGTTGTTTTTGACGGAAATGATCTTCCTGAGAGAATGACTCCGAAGCAGTTAAGCGACTTTTTGACCAATATTTATATCTCCTGGGATAAAGAAAAATACCTTTCCATGCTGGATAAGCTGTCTTTGCCCACAAACAGAAAGATAAAAACATTCTCCAAAGGAATGAAAATGAAACTGGCTATCGTTGCTGCGCTTTCCCAGAATCCGGAATTGTTAATTATGGACGAACCTACAAGCGGGCTTGACCCTGTTGTGCGCGACGATATTTTGAATATGATTTTGGATTTTGTTCAGGAGGAAAAGCATTCCGTTTTGATTTCGTCACACATTACCAGCGACTTAGAAAAAATCGCTGATTATATTGTATTGATCCATAAGGGGAAAGTGATTTTCGATAAACGCAAAGATGATCTGACTCGTCATTATGGCATTATCAAATGTGACACAGAACAGTTTGAGGCAATAAGTAAAGAGGACATTATCAACTATCGCAAGCAAGGAAACAAATTAGATGTTTTAATCTCAGATAGAAATGCCGTGCAAACGAAATACCCCGATATTCAAGTTGTTCCTGCGACTATTGATGATATTATGTTGTTCTATGTAAAGGGAGAAATGCCATGCGAAACTTGATAAAAGCAGAACGGTTCAAGTTCTTACATTCTTCAGCCTTATGGATCGTTATTGCTGTTTTATTTGCATTTTGCAGTATCTCCATTTTAACGGGCGTTTATGATAGTGCTGAAAGCGCCTTACGAAGTATAAGTAAAGACATTCCCATCCCCTTGTTGGGTTGCTCAGTATATAGCGCAATCATTTTGTTAGACGATTTTTCCAATGGAATGATAAAACACTATATTGCAAGTGGGTACAAAAGGGCATTTATCATGTTGGCAAAATTTTCTCATTACATTTTTGGATGCTGCATTCTTTTGTTTGTTTATCCGCTTCTTTGCGTAACCTTTACCGCAATAGTGCACGGAGTGGAAACATCTTTTGTACTGGTGATGCAGCAATTTATTTTCGTGTATATCAAATCGCTTCCCCTATACTTGGGAATAGTGAGCATATTCTTTTTGGCTTGTATTCTACTGAAAAATGCTGCTGTCGCAATGGCAGTATCCGTTGCAGTCTCTATATCCCTTGTAGTTTTTTCTAATAAACTCTATGCAAATAACTTTGCTATATTAAAATACAGTCCTATGATCCAACTGGATGAAATTGCTGCTAACCCGATTTCATTTGAATACTATGTTGCCGTTGCTGCTGCAGCATTTCTTTTGGGGTTATGTCTTTTCATAGGAGTGATAAAATTCCAGAACGACGAATTTTAACGTTCTTTTCTGTACTCTGTTGGAGTCATTCCGAAATGTTTATGAAATATCTCCGCAAAATAACTCGCGCTTCCGAAGCCCACCGACATAGCAACTTCTGTCATTGATTTGTCGCTGTTCCGCAAAAGGTCAAGGCTTCTTCCTAAACGATATATGCGGTGCGTTATGGTTGCGGACGACCGGCAGAATAAAATCCTGCTCATAGCCAAACGTTGGGCAGAGTATCGCGGGGTCAAGGAGGATGCAGATAAAAAAGCATTCCGTCTTGGAATCGGAGAACCCGAAATGCATCTGGCGTGAATTGACGAAGATCCCTTCTCCCTTATGCAAAGCGATTATTTCGCCGTTTACGTTATAATCCATCTGCCCGTCCAAAACGGCGATAAGCTCGATATCGTCATGCCAATGGCTGGGAGCAGCATAGTCGGGGTAACGCGAAAGAATTCCTCTACGTATATAAATGGGATAGGATATGTTGTCATACTGCACCTTTTCGGAACGGTCATCTTTGAGCTCGATCAAGACGGACATGAAAATTTCTCCTCGCAGGATTGTTATTAAAACAGATAGCTTTTTGATAGAAATACTCCGTATCATGTATTATAATTATACTATTCGATATTGTCAAATTCAAAAATAATATGCTTTTTTCCGTATAAATGGGTAAAAAACCTGACTGTAAAAGGAGAGATGCAAAATGAGTGAAATGAAAGACAGGCTGCACACGGGTGAACTTTATTTGCCTGGCGACGAGGAGATAATCGCCGATCAGACGAAACGCCTTGACCGGCTTTACGACTTCAACATGACCCGGCCCACGGAGTACGAAAAACGCTGCGCTATGTTAAAAGAAATGTTTGCCGAGATTGGCGAGGGCTGTTATATTGAACCGCCGCTCCATACCAATTTTGGCGGTGGTCATGTGCATTTTGGAAAAGGAGTGTATGCGAATTTTAATCTGACGATGGTGGACGATACCCACATCTATGTGGGCGATTACACAATGTTCGGCCCGAATGTGACCCTTGCCACCGCAGGGCACCCGATCCTGCCCGAGCTGCGGCAGCAGGGTTATCAGTATAATATGCCCATACATATCGGCAAGAACTGTTGGCTGGGCGCGGGCGTTATCGTAATGCCCGGCATAACTATCGGCGACAACACTGTAATCGGCGCGGGGAGCATCGTTACAAAGAATATTCCCGCAAATGTCGTGGCGGTCGGCAACCCCTGCCGCGTCATGCGTGAAATAAACGAACATGACAAAGAGTATTATTTTAAGGACAGAAAAATCGATTATAATTCCGTAAAATAAGCAGGAGGAAGCACTATGAATATGCGCGAAAGAATTCTGTCGGGAAAGCTCTTCGCGGATATGTGCGAGGGAACCTATGTAAATTTCAACTGCAATTTTGCGGACGACGGTCTCATCACGGCAGGCAAAAATGTGATGTTCGGTCCCGCAGTCACCATCGCCACAGTGGGGCATCCCATCCGCCCGGACCTGAGAGGTATAATTTCCCCAGTACAAACCGATAACTCCGAGTTTATTATTTTGCCCAATCAGGCTTCGACTGACAGAATTAATGTTGAAGCAGAACACTTATCAAGGTCTGCAGTTCGCTCGTTCCTTTTGCCAATATGTTCCCAAAAAACACAAAACTGTATAAGCTAATGGCTGCAAAGAAAGTTTTGCGGTTTATAACCGCAAAACTAATTGACTTTTATGAACTTTGCGATATACTATTTTACAGTCGGAGGTGGTCGTCATGATTTACAGACCTATGTATGTGGATAAGATAATGGCTTATGTAGACACTCCCTTTGTAAAGGTACTGACCGGA
>CANPYT010000054.1 GCA_947588705.1 uncultured Acetatifactor sp.
TTTCCCGTTTTTTGCCCAGGCGGCTCTTTCCTCCCGCCGGATGTTCCCTGAGCCTCCCCGGGCTCTTTTCTTTCTTCTGGTTCTTCGGGCGCGGCTTCCGCTTTTCTTCCTTCGGCGGTCTCACCCGCTTCCGTCTTTCCTCCTTCGGCGGTTTCGCCCGCTTCCGCCTTTCCTTCTTTGGCAGGCCGTCATCTTCCGGCAGGCCCTCTTTCTTCCGCCGGCGCTTTTCCCTGGCGCGTTCCACGCGCCGTTCCGCCTTGTCCTTCAGCCAGAGCCATTTATCCTTCAGCGTCCAGCCCTTATGCCTCCACCAATGGAAAAACAATCCCAGCGCCACTCCCAGGGCAAAGAGCAGGAACAGCATTTCAAACAGCGTAAGCAGCGCCAGGATATCCTCATACCCTCTGGCAATATTCTCCCAGTAGGGATAGATGATCGCCTTCCCGTTCATGGAACGGGTCCCGAACTGCAGCAGCAGCTTCAGGCGGGGCAGCAGGGAATACCGGGAAGTATTCTCCACGATCTCTACAGTCTGCGGCGTCTTCCCGAAACTGTCACGGACGGTATTTTCCACAAAGCCGGTGACAGGGTCGGGCATAATGACCTCATAATGGTTGATGCCGTTATTCCGCCCCAGCTCTTCCAGGGTCTTATAAGAGACATAGACTATCGTGCCGTCCAGCCCCGCGGCCTCCGCCAGCCTGCCCTCCGGCCGCTCCGCCACGCCCGCCACAATATGGGGCACGTTGCCGATATACACAGTCATCCCGGCGACGTTGCTGGAGCCGAACAGCTGCCACGCGGCATCCCTGTCAATAATACAGTAGTCCTGCATCAGGTCATTTCCCGAAAAATATGCCCCCGATACCAGCGTCATGGGGTGAAACAGGAAAAAGTCGCCGCCGATGCCAATGGCGTCCGTCTCGATAGAGCCGTGGTCACTGGAAATGGAGATGGTGCCGCTGGCGCTGTACGCGTCCACCCAGAGCCGCGCACTGGGGTTTGTGGACTCCTGCACCACGGAAGCCTCCGCCAGCTTACTGTCAATGGAATGTTCAAACTCCAGGATCTGGTCCTCTGTGATCCCGGAATCCACGGAGAAAAAACAGCTGACCTGCGCCACACCGCCCTCGCTGCTCCAGCGCCGGGCCATCTGCTGGGAGGGTTCCCTGCCTCCCAGGAATCGGATGACAAAAAGCAGGATCAGAAAAATCACAAAAGAGATCGCCCCGCAGATACCCAATATACGTTTTTTCATTACTCGCCTCGTTTCCATCCGGTCTAGTTGTCAGCCAGCCTTACCTGCTGCCCGGCCTCCACAGGCTTTGTGGAGGTAGTGATCACATATTCATATCCGTAAAGGCCCCCGCTGACAGCCGACTGGGTATCGTCGCTGGCCATCACCTCCACGTCCACACGGGTGGCAATATAGCGGTTCCCGAGAGGGGTGGAACGGGATTCCACGATCAGGATGAACTTGCCGTTGCTGTCCTCCCGGATGGCGCTGTTGGGAACGATACAGTCAAAGTTGGCGCTCTGCTGGCCAACGGAAAGGCTCAGGGTCTGGCCTGCCACCACGCCGCCGCTGACATTGAAGGTGAGCATGGTCTTCTGGCCCGGGTTGTCGGAATCCGGTTTCTTGCTTGCCAGCGTCACGTTTACATCCTCATATCTCCAGGCGTTCACAAGATCCGCCCGGTCTCCCACCGCCAGCCTTTTTGCCTGTTCGTTCGTAACGGAAAAGCTCAGGGTATACCCCTGCCCCTCCGGCTGGAGCACCACCAGCGCGGAACCGGGAGCCGTGGTGTTGCCCGCCACTACGTTCACCGCCGTGACCGTGCCGGAGATATCCGCCGTCACCGTGGCCCCTACGGATTTCGCTGTCAGTTCGTCCACCGTCGCCTGTGCCTCGTCCACCAGCTTCTGGGCGGCGGTCACTTCCTTCTGCGCCAGGCGGATCCCTTTCTCAAAGTTATCCAGCTTCAGTTTGTCGGCCACAAGGGCAACCAGGTCATCCAGCTTTTTCTGGGCCTCCTCCAGCTGTTCGTCTACGATGTTCAGGTCGATATTCAGGAGCCCCTTCTGGTCGTTCAGGTTTTCCGTCACCTGGCTTCCCTCCCGGTTATCCTGGTTCGCCACCGCGTTGTTATAATTATTCTCCGCATTCTTCAGGACATTCTCCGCGCTGTTATAAGCGGCCTGCAGGTTGTTCACCTTCGCCTGGGCGGCGTCCTGGGCGGAAGCGTCTCCCCCGCTTGTCGCCAGCTCCAGCTCCGCCTGCGCCTCGTCCAGCGCATTCCTCGCGTTGTCCAGGTTTTTCTGGGCCGTCTCCATTGCCTTCTCCGCCGCGGCCACCCTCTCCGGCGCGTTGGTGTCATAATTGGCCTCCAGCGCAAGCTGGGCATCGATATCTTTTATCTTTTTCTCAATCTCCGCCTTCTTTGCCTCCAGGGGCTCCAGCGCATTCTGGGCATCCGTGATCTGCTGCCGGTAATCGCTTACGGAAACGTCGCCGTTGGCGGCCAGGATATCCTCCGCCGAGATCTCCGCCGTGAGGAGCGCCGCATTGTATTCGTCCCGGGCATCCCGGACGCCCTCCTGGGCCGTCGCCACGCCCTCCTGGGCCGTCTCCAGCTCCTTTAACGCCGCTTTCAGCTCGTCGCTCTCCATATCTTCCAGGTAGAGGAGGACATCCCCCTTCTGGACCTCATCCCCCACATGCACCGCAACGCTGGACACTTTCCTGGATTCCTTGATCTCTATGTTGTAGGGATCGCCGCTCTCCACTGTGCCGGTCCCACGGATCTTCGCTGTGATGGAACCCGACATGACGTACTGGGTGGCGACCTCCGGCAGCGAGTAATTCATGATGGTGTTGGAGAAAAAGGTCAGCACCAGCATCACCGAAAGGAAGATGATCGCCGCCGTCTTGATCCATTCCCGCCTCTTGTTTCCATTCTCGTTCATTTCACATTCTCCTCATAAATAAAAGTGTGTTGCTTTCCCGCAATATCCTTTACCCCTTGATGCCGCCCTGATAGGTGATCCCATCCACCAGATATTCCTCGCCGTAGAGGAAGATCAGCAGGCAGGGCACCATGTAGATGGTCGCCACCGCGAAAGCAAGGCCGATCTCGCCGGCGTTGATCTTGCTTAAGAATACCGACAGGGGATGGGTCTCGCCGTCCGACAAAAGGATCAGCGGCTGCTCCACCATGTTCCAGTAGTCGATAAACACCAGGATCGCCGCGGAACAGATGGCCCCTTTGCACAGCGGCATACAGATCTTCCGGTAGATCTGCCACTCGCCCGCCCCGTCTATCTGGGCCGCCTCGATCACCGATACGGGGATCCGGCGCACGAACTTGGTCAGCAGGTATACCGCAAAGGGAGAAAAGATACCCGGCAGCCAGATGGCCCAGTACGTATCCAGGATGTTCAGCCAGTCGCTGACCAGATAGTTCGGGACCAGCGTGACCTGGTATGGCATCAGCATCAGTATGATATAAGAAAAAAATATGATCTGCCGCAGCCTTCCCTCATATCTGGCAAACCCGTAGGCCGCCAGGGTCGCCACGATCAGCTGGAACACCACGATAGGCCCCACAAGGATCACCGAGTTCCAGAACTTCAGCAGATATTCCGGGCTCTTAAAGAGCACCGTGATATACTGGCTGAAAGAAACCATATCCGGTATAAACTTCAGGTTTACTTTTTCGGAGATATAGACCTTCCCTCCCGTGTCTGTCGTGGCGAACACGGAGCCGTAATTGGAGGAGATCTCCGAGGAGCCCATAAAGGAATTTGTGATCGTCAGGACGATCGGCATCAGGAACAGGATGGCAAAAGCAGCCGCGATAAGCGTCGCCAGCGTGATCTTCGCCCCGCCCCATATCTTCCTGCGCCGGGCCGCGCTTTTTACGCTCTTTTCCTCTCTCCCGGCGGCTTTTTTCTTCCCGCTCATCCCTCCACATCCTTTCCAAAGTGATTCTCCGCCATGAACAGTACGCCGATGATCACGATCATCACTAGGCTCATCAGCACCGCCGCCGCGGACAGGGCCTGATAATCGAGAGACTTAAACTTGTTGTTCATGAAATGCTGGAGCAAGTATATGGTATCGTAAGGATAATCGCTGGTCAGAAGGTAGACCTCCCGGAACACCTTAAAGGAATTGATCAGCGACATGATCGTCACAAACAGAAGCGTGGAGGAGAGGTACCGGATCTTTATGTAAAAGAAGGTCTGGAAAGGAGTCGCGCTCTCCAGTCTCGCAACCTCCAGGATGTCCTTCGGGATGCTGGCCAGCGCCGCCATGAACAGGATCATATTATAGCCCAGGTTTTTCCAGAGGAAAAGGATCACTACCACCACCTGGGCATACTCGGATTTCAGCCAGTCTATCTTGTCCGCCCCGAACACTCCCAAAAAATCGTTGACCGCCCCGTTATAATGGAACAGCACCTGCCAGATCAGCACGATGGACGCCACCGGCACCATCATAGGGCTTAGGAAAAAGGTACGGAACTGGCTCCTAAACGGAAGCTTCGCCTCCAGCACAATGGCCAGGAGCAGCGACAATACCACCGCTAACGGCACCGCCACCACCGAAAAGGAGGCCGTGTTTTTCACTGCCCGCAGGAAAGCGGCATTGTGAAGGATGCTCCGGTAATTGTCCAGGAAAACAAAATTGCCGCTGATGGGGTTATCCACAAGGGAATAATAGATCACCACAAGGAAGGGCAGGAAGAAAAACAGGAGTACGCCGAGGAAGCTGGGGGCGATGAACGCCCCCGAGCTCCTCTTGATCTTTCGGGTCCTGCGCGTGGCTTTGGCGTGTACCCTGTTTTTCTGCCTTCCGGCCGTTGTTTTTTTACCTGACAAAAACTTGTTCACTGAATTTTTCATCTCCTGGGTCTCAACTGTTCTCACTCACAAAATTCTTTACGCGGTTCTGAATGATGGATGCCGCTTCCTCCGCCGTCTTCTGGCCCTCAAAGAAAGGCGCCGCCTCTTCGTTGATGATCTCCAAAATCTGCTGGTTCCCCATCGACGTCAGCTTTGCCACATCCATCAGGTCAAGGACCATATCCACTTCCTCCTGGGTGGGGACCCGGAAATTGTAAAACCAATCGCCGTACCCGACGCCGTGGGTTCCTCCCTCGGGGATCGGATCCCCGTTTTCGTCCAACATCGGATCGCCGTTTTCATCCTTGAGATATTCCACGTTCACAGCCTCATCCACCATTTTATCCAGCTCGGAACGGCTGTTGGGGAATCCCCATCGGAAGGAGGTCTCTTCCCGGGTCAGATAGCTTTCCAGGAAAGCCCATGCCCCTTCCTTCACCTCCGAGCCGGCAACTATGCCGTAAGCGCCGTTCGGCACCAGCATACAGCCCGCGCTCCCGTCTCCGTTGGGATACCCGATACAGGTGATGTCCCCGCCGAACATGTCGATATACATCTGCATAGCATCCAGGTCCGAGAGATAAGCGTCATACAGAAGGACTTCGCCGTTCTGGATCCTTGTGGGGCCGGAAGGCGCGTCCGCGCTGTAATCCACATTTTCGGGGAAACGGTTTACAAAGGCCAGCAGATCCCGGAAAGTGTCCGAGTCAAAATAGCATTCCCCTGTTTCCCAGTCCACAAAGGCATCCATATTATAGGCGAGGCAGTAATTCATCATCCCCGCCCTCGTCATCGAGTCAAAAAGCTCCTGGTTCGGATGCGCGTCCGCAAAGGCGATCATATCCTCCAATGTCCAGCCCATCTCCGTCCCCACTTCCGCGGCGCTGCCGATGATGGTCTCCAGCTGGAAGGAATCGGGAATGGAGATCTGCTTCCCGTCATAGAAAAACGCCTCCATCACGCCGTCCAGCATATCGCTCCGGTCCAGCTTTTCGCTTTGCTCGATATACGGCGTCAGGTCCTCGAAGACTCCCTTCGCCACAAGCTGCTCCACATCCACGCTGGAAAGATCCAGGATGTCGGGGGCGTTTTTCGATGTCAGATCGCTGTTCAGCCTCGCCATCCCGTCGGTATAGCTGGTCTCCGACCAGTTGTCCGTGTCCACATACGCCCTCACAGTCACATGATAGGTATCGCTGTTCTTGTTGAAACGCACCACCTCGCTGGTCAGATCCGTATTCTGATACGCCACGCCTATCACGATCTCCTGCTTCTGGTCCGCCTCCTGGGCCGCCACCTTGCTGATCAGGGCCATGCCGCTGTCATTGGCCTGCCAGTCCTCATACGCCACGGCGATCCTTCCGTCCTCCATCAACGAGAAAGCGGTCACATAGTTTCCGTTGATATCGCAGTCCAGCCAGTCAAACATCTTTTCCGACTGAGCCGTCTCCACGTCGTACCGGCACAGGGAGGAAGCGCTGCTGAACAGGAAATTCCCGTCTGCTTCCTGCAGCATCTTTTGCGCCTCCGGAATGCCCGAAAGGCTCTCCTCCAGGGACCTGGTCTCAAAGTTCAAGGCAAAAAGGGCTCTGTCCGCTCCCTCTTCGTTATATGTAGTGACCGAAAAGTATATCTTGCCATCGCTGCCCGCACAGAAGCTGTTGACATAGCCGTTGCCCAGCGCCTTGTCCGTCTCTACCGTCCCGAGAGAGTTCCCCTCTTTGTCAAACAAAAACAGCAGGCTGTCGGAGACCACACAGATCCTCCCCTGGCTGTCCACACAGATCCCGTTCAGATAGACGTCGGAACCCCCCGCGCTGTCCGTAAACTCCACGTTCAGAAGCTCCTGGCCATCCGGGCTGTACTCTGCCGCCAGAAGCCGGGAATTGGAGCTGGCGACGGCGTAAGAAGACGCCCCGCCCTCACTTACCGCCGGCCTCCATATGGTAAACGCCGCGTAGATGTTTCCGTCCGCCCCCACCGTAAAGCCGGCCAGGCTGGCGTCTTCCTCCATGGGGAGCTGTATCTCTACGGGCTCCGAAGCGCCGTCAGCCAGCGGACACCGATGGATGGAGATACTGTTCCTGCCTTCCTCCTCATTCCAGTTGTAGACGGGATAATACAGATTGTTCCCTATCAGCTTCGCATCATACCAGGAAACTTCCTCCATCCAGTCCTCAGCCAGGAACTCCGGCACATAGACCCACTCGGGGCCGCTCTCCTTCTCTCCACATCCTGCCATACAAAAGGCAAGCGCGGCACAGAGAATAAAGGGAAGAGCCACCCTATACAAAAATTTCTGTTTCGACCGCATTTTCCGCATCTTTCCTATTTCCTCCCATACCGATCATCTTAATCCGCCATGGATCCCGCGATAGCAGGATCATGATGCCACACATTATACCACCAGCGCAGGAAAGGAAGCGCCGCTTCCTTTAGCGGCATTTACTTTCCAAGCGGTGGCTTCCGGTAGAATATGCCGCGCAAGCGGCAGCATGGCGGCTCTTCCGCCATGGATCCTGCGATAGCAGAATTATTATACCACCAGCGCAGGAAAGGAAGCGCCGCTTCCCTTAGCGGCATTTACTTTCCAAGCGGTGGCTTCCGGTAGAATATGCCGCGTGAGCGGCAGCATGGCGGCAGTGCCGCCATGGATTCTGCGTTAGCAGAATTATTATACCACACCTATCCGGAAATGCACCTTAAGATTTTATGAAGTGCGCCGCACATAAATAAAAAAACCGCAATAAATGCAACAAATCTGTAATAAATCGCGGGCTCTTCCCCGTTCCCGCTTCACCTTATCCATTCCCTGCTTCACCTTACCCGTTCCCGCTTTATTCCTGCTTCATCTTATCCTGATATACATCCGCTTTAATTCCCTGTGACGCTTTCTGTAACGCCACAGGCTTCCCAGGCGGTTGTAAAGCCAAAAGGACTGCACCAGCAGTTCGTTTGCCTTTCCGATCCTCTCCTTCGTAGTGCCCGTATAATATTCCCCGCCGCAGGAGCAGGCGTCTCTTCCCTTTTCCCGCACCAACGCGATCAGATCCGATTCGCTTTCCACCTTCCCGTCAAATTCCGTGAACCCAAAGCCGATGCAATCCTCCTTGTGGGCGTCGCTTCCCCCGAAGGTGGGCAGGCCAAACTGGTCGGCGATCTCCGAGGCCCGCCGATTGCTCTCCCGGCTCTCGCAGGCGTTAAACCCTTCCAGGAAGTCGAACCGGTCCATGACCGCCAGGCGGTTCCGATGTTTCCTGGTATTCAATATGCTCAGGTACTTTTCCCCGCAGGGATGGGCCGGCCCCAGGATCCCGCCGTTCTTATGCACGATTTCGATCAAAAAATGTACCGGAAGCCCTCTCAGCTCCAGGATCTTCAGCTTTACTCCCTCCGGCATGATCACAAGGATATGCCCGGCGTCTATGGTATCGTATTCTATCCCTTTCAGTACCACGAAATCCCTGAATTTCCTGTCCCGGATATCCCTTTTCCAGACCCGGTAGCCGCCATAGGAATTGTGGTCACTGACCAGCATCCCGTCAAATCCCTTTTTCTTCAGCTCCAGGATAAATTCCTCGATGGGTACCTTGCCATCCAGAGATCCCTCTTTCGTGTGGCAGTGCATGTCAAATTTCATAAAAGGCCCTCTTTTCCTCTCTCTTTTAAAGCGCTTCCTCAGCCGCCGGACATGACGGAAAACTCCTGCAAGCGCGATTTTCCACCCAATCAGGCGGCTGGCTGAACTGTTACACTAGCAAACAGTATAACACAGGTACTTTTCATTCAGCAATCTTTTTGATATAATGTTTTCGATTCCTTATTTTATATGGTTTTCAAGATTATTATGCAGCGATTTATTATGCAGCGATTTATTCAGCTATAGGAGAAGCACCTATGATATTCATTCATCTGACGGCCCTCTGCGGCCTGTTCCTGTTCCTATTTTGTTATTCGGGCCTTTACGGAGGCAGATCCGGCTCCGGCCGCTTTTTTCAGCCTAAAAAAATAGCGGTCCTGCTCTTTTCGGCGGCGCTGCTCCTGCGCCTGGCCTCCGCCGGGCTCTCCCACGGCTTTGGGTCGGATACCGCCTGTTTTGCCGCCTGGGCGGACAGGATCTTCCAGGTAGGCCCCGGGGAATTTTACTCCCCCGACCTGTTCACGGATTATCCCCCCGGATATATGTACCTGCTATACCCCATCGGCGCCCTCCGCCACTTCCTCGGGATCGAATATTATTCCGTGCCCCATCTGATCCTGCTGAAGGCTCCCGCCATCCTGTGCGATCTGGGATGCGGTCTGCTTCTGCTGCGGGAAGCCCGGAAAAAATGCGCCCCCGGGCAGGCGCTTTTCCTCTGCGCCGCGTATCTCTTCAACCCGGCCGTGATCTTAAATTCCTCCGTGTGGGGCCAGGTGGACTCGGTTTTCACGTTTCTCCTCGCCCTCCTCTGCGTCTCGCTGGTCCACGGCCGTCTTGTGCCCGCCTACGCGGCCTTTTTTGCGGCGCTGCTGATCAAGCCCCAGGCCCTTTTCATAGCCCCCGTGCTGTTTGCGGCCATGCTGGACCAGCTGATCTTCCGGGATTTTTCCCCGGTGCGGCTCCTGCGGAGCCTTGCCTATGGTATCCTGATGCTTTGCGGCGCGGCGCTCCTCTGCGCCCCTTTCGGCCTGGAGACGGTGCTGGCCCAGTACACCAGCACTGTCTCCTCCTACCCCTACGCGGCGGTAAACGCCTATAATTTCTGGGGGCTGTGCGGCTTAAACTGGGTCAGCCAGAGCGACACCTTCATGGGGCTCCCGTACTCCGTCTACGGCTTCGCCGCCATTTTGGCCGCGGTGGCGGTGACACTGGCCTTTAGCCTGCGCCACAGGGAGGATACGGAAAAATACCCGCTTCTGGCCTCCTTCCTCCTGGTCAGCATCTATATGTTCTCCGTCCGGATGCACGAGCGGTACCTTTTCCCCGCCATGCTCTTTCTGCTGCTGGCCTGCATCTACAAGCCCTCCCGGCAGATCCTTTTCTGCTACGGCGGTTTTTCCCTGCTGCATTTTTATAACACGGCGGATGTGTTGTTCTTTTACGACCCCCAGAATTACGACCGCCGGGCCCCTTTGACCCTGATCGTATCCCTTGGTATGCTGGCCACGGCCTTTGCGTTTTATCAGGTCGTCCGCCAAGTCTACGCCCCAGGATCCTCCGCGGACCTCACCTGGGACGCCGCCTTTCCGCAGGGAGCCGCAGGCCCCCTGCATCGGGACAGACGGAAAGCCCCAATGCCTTCCGCACCGGCGGACCGCCTGAAAAAGGCGGATCTGGCCTGTATCCTATTGATAACAGCCGTATACTCCTGCTTTGCCCTCCATGACCTGGGAGACCGTCAGGCCCCGGCCACAGCCTGCAATCTGGCCCAGGGGCAGACGCTGACTTTCGATTTTGGAGAAAACGCCCCCGCATCCCTTTCCTATTATATCGCCCCCTGGCATGACAGGATCTTTTCCCTGCGGGGAAGATGGACTTCGGAGGACGACTGGGCGGAGCTGGGTGAGATCACCCTGGAGACAGTCTTTACCTGGAAAAACATCTCCATCCAGGCGGGGGTTCCCTGCCTGCAGCTGACTCTGCAATCGGATCAGGCTTCCCTGCTGGAGCTGGTGTTCCTGGACAGCGGGGGGAATGTGATCACGCCGGTAAACGCCGGGGCGTACCCGGAGCTCTTTGACGAGCAGGAGATGTACCCGTACCGCAGCACTTTCCGCGACAGCATGTATTTTGACGAGATCTACCACGCCCGCACCGCCTACGAATTTCTCCACGGCCTTGTCTCCTACGAGAATACCCATCCGCCTCTTGGGAAGATCCTGATCGCCGCGGGCATCGCCCTCTTTGGCATGAATCCCTTTGGCTGGCGGATCATGGGCGTCCTGTTCGGCATCGCCATGGTTCCCTTTGTGTACCTGTTCGCCAGAAAGCTCACCGGGCGGACCGCCACGGCGGCTCTGGCCTGCATCCTGTTCACCTTTGACTTCATGCACCTGGCCCAGACCCGGCTTGCCACCATCGACGTGTACATTACCTTTTTCGTGATCCTGATGTATTACTTTATGTACTGTTACTGCCGGCTCAGCTTTTATGACACGCCCTTAAGGAAAATGTTCCTCCCTCTGGGGGCATGCGGCCTGGCTATGGGATTTGGCATCGCCTGCAAGTGGACCGGCGTCTACGCCGGGGCCGGCCTTGCCCTGATCTTTTTCGCCACCCTTTACAGGCGGTATCAGGAATACCGTTACGCAAAAGCGGATCCCCAGGGGGAGACCGCCGGCATCTCCCATGCCCGGATCCTGGAACGCTTCGCCCCCTGCACAAAAAAGACGATCCTTTTCTGCATCGTGTTCTTTGTGCTGATTCCGGCGGCGGTCTACCTGCTGTCCTACCTGCCTTTCCGGGATTACGCGGACAACGGCCTTTTCAAGCGGATGCTCCAAAACCAGGCCACCATGTTCAACTACCACAGCACCCTGGACGCCACCCACCCCTACTCCTCCCCCTGGTATCAGTGGCCCGTCATCACCAGGCCCATCTGGTACTTTTCGGGCTCTCCGGGCGGCACCCTGCGGGAGGGCATCAGCTCCTTTGGAAACCCTCTGGTATGGTGGATGGGGATCCCCGCCTTTTTCTACATGCTATGGCTCTGTTTCCGGAAGCATGACCGGAAGGCGGCTTTCCTGGCCGTCGGGTATCTGGCCCAGTACCTGCCCTGGACGCTGGTGACCCGCATCACGTTCATCTACCACTATTTCCCCAGCGTGGTCTTTGTGGCGCTGATGATCGTCCATGGGCTCATCCGCTGGCAGGACGGCGAAGAAAGTGAGGACACCGAAAAAGTGGAGGATGCCGAAAAAGCGGAGGACGCCGAAAAAGCGGAGGACGCCGAAAAAGTGGAGGACGCCGAAAAAGTGGAGGACGCCGAAAAAGTGGAGGACGCCGAAAAAGTGGAGGACGCCGCCAAGGCCAGACGCCATGACCGGAACTTCCTCCTTCTCCTTGCTGCTTACGGGGCCGCCGTCGTCGGCCTGTTCCTGATGTTCTATCCGGTGCTGACCGGGATGCCGGTGGAGGCCGGATACGTGGACCGCTGGCTCCGCTGGTTTGACAGCTGGGTACTGACCGCGCGGTGACCCTCTGCTCTGGGAAGGCCAAACATGACGGAAAATCCGTGCGGGCGCGATTTCCCGTCATGTTTGGCAACTGAGGTAACGCTTTTTTGAATAAAGGAAGTCGCAGAGTAACGAAAAGTGCGTCAGCGCGGCTCTGCGAATGGCGCGGGCTGAACTGCTGCCACAAAAAAACGCCATGCAGCCGGATAACCCTCTGCATGGCGTTTTCTTTTATATAAAGGGTAAAGAAAGGATCCATTTTTCAGATCAAGTGGTTCTTCATCTCCGACAGGGCCTGCTGTACAAGCTCCTCCGCGGCGCCATCGTCAAATTCCTCCAGGCGTTCCTGGGCCGCCACACAGGATTCCGCCACGATAGCCGGAATGTCAAACCGCATCAGCTCCTCCAGCTTCTGGGAAGCGTCTTTTACCTTGAAGTTCTCAAGGTCGTTAAGCACATACAAAAGCCTTGCGTTCATCTCCCCGGCGCTGATAGGGAACTTGGTGCTCTCCTCCGTGCTGACGGTTCTCTCCAGCATCTTCAGCACTCTGTTGATCAGCCTTTCCGCGGTCTCCACATCGTTGGCCCGCAGCCTCGCCTTTGCATTCTGCATCCGGCCAAAGATCTCCTCATCGATCTTAAAGCTGAGGATCTCCTCCATCTTGAGGATGGCGCCGCGAACGTTTTTGGACTTGAGCTCGTCCTGGACCTGCTTTACGCCCTCATAGAGTTCCTTGTCCTCCACGGGCAGTACGCCCACCTTCTTTAACGCCCGGTCTATCCGCTCCTGCAGGTCCTGGGTGTCAAAGGGCTTCACCACATAGTCTAAGATCCCCAGCTTGGAGCCCTCGATCACAGTCTCCCTGTCCTTTTTGGAGGTCAGCATGATCACAGGTATGGTGACGCCGTTCTCCATAGTCCTCATCTCTTTCAGCGTCTCGATCCCGTCCATCAGCGCCATCTGCACATCCAGCAGCACCAGGTCCGGTTTATCTTTATTCAGATAGCGTATGGCCCGCGCACCGGAGTTTACGGTGATCACCTCATACTTGTCTTTCAATTCCTGCTCGATGGTGGCAAGATTGATAATATTGTCGTCCACCGCCAATATCTTTAATTTGTCCATCTTACTGTTTCTCCTCCTTATCCAGCCAATCTATCAGCTCATTCAGCAGCTTTTCGGCGTTATCATCCTCATACATCTTGAGCTGCCCCTGTATCTCCCTCAGCTTTTCCGTGACCCCCTGTTCCAGCTGATACTGTATCAGGTTCTCCACGATATGGGCGCAATCCTTGGACTTGAAATTCTCCAGTTTTTCCAGCGCGTTCCGCAGCTCCCTGAGAAGCGAAGCGTCGTCCAGCGCCAGGCCCTCTCCGCCCTTGTTCTCGCTGGCCAAAGCCTGCCTGTGATCCAGGAACTTCTTGATGGCCTCCACTTGATTGTCATAGCTGGCCAGCAATTCCGCCGAGTGCATCTTGATAAAGTCCACATCCCCTCTGGTGGCCGCGTCCTCATGCTCCCTGGCCTGGGCGGACAGCTCCATGGCCCCCACATTGGCCGACGCGCTTTTCAGTCCATGTACCTCGATGCCGTAATCCTTGTAATCCTCTTTCTCCAAAAGCTCCTTTAAATAAGAGCACTTGCGCTTGCCATCCATATAGTACAGGTTCAGCAGCTCCAGGAAATCTTCCACCTCCCCGGTGTGGTGCTTCTTCGCCTCCTCGATATTGATCCCCCGGATATGGATATCCTCGAAAGTGATCTTCGGCAGGTCTTCCGTCTCCGCGATGTCCTGCACGGTGACCATCTGCTTATATGCATTGGGTATCCATTTTGAAAGTACCTCGTTCAAGGGCCTCCTGTCAAGAGGTTTTGCGATAAAATCCTGGAATCCGCTATTCAGGAACTTATCCCTGACCCCCGCCATGGCGTTTGCCGTCAGCGCGATGATGACGGGCGTCCGCCCGTTGACGCCGCACTCTTCCCGGATGATCTTTGTGGCCTCGATGCCATCCATCCCCGGCATCATGTGGTCCATAAAAATCATATTGTACCGGGTCTTCTTGACCATTTCGATGGCCTCCGGCCCGCTGGCCGCCTCATGCAGCTCAAAGCCGTAATTCTTTAAGAATCCCATGGCCACCTTCCGGTTGATAAGGTTGTCGTCCACCACAAGGACTTTATAGTTATTCACAACAAATGTTTCCAGATGCTCGGATTCCTGGCTGGGAACATCCGGTACCTCTTCCAGTGTACGGCTGTCCACGATCTTCTGCGGGATCGTGATGATGAAGGTACTGCCCTCCCCATAAGCGCTTTCCACTTCGATCCCGCCCTTCATCAGCTGTACGAACCGCTTCGTGATGGAAAGGCCAAGGCCGGTCCCCTCCACCCCTCTGTTCCTGCCGGAGTCCACCTGCTTGAAGTCCTCGAATATCTTTTCCAGATTTTCCTGCTTGATGCCGATCCCGGTATCCTGGATGCGGAACACGATGTTCTCCATATCCTTATGGTTCCCCGGATAGCCGCTCACGCTGATCTTGACAAATCCCTCCTTGGTAAACTTAATGGCGTTGTTCATGATATTGATAAGGACCTGTTTGATCCTGCCGCTATCCCCGTGATAGACGCAGGGGATGGAGCTGTCGATCTCACATTTCAGGTCAAGCCCCCGCTGGGCGGCCGCCACCTTCATCATATTTACGACCTCATTCACGATACCTTTAATATAATAATCCTCCGGGATCAGCTCCATTTTTCCCGCCTCCACCTTGGACAGATCCAGAATGTCATTGATGATCGTCAGCAGGTTCTGGGACGCCGCCTTGATGTCACAGGCATAGCCGTACACCTTGCGCCCCCGGCTCTCTTCCATGATGATATCGCTCAGGCCCATCACCGCGTTCATGGGCGTCCGGATCTCATGGGACATATTGGCCAGAAATTCGCTCTTGGCCAGGTTTGCCCGCTCGGCGTCCTCCCGGACATGTTTGATCTCCTCGATATAATTCTGTGTCTCCGTGACGTCAAACACAAGGATCACATATCCCTGGTTCCTGCCGTTGGAGCTGGTGATCTGCCGCACATGGCTCTCATAATAGCGGTTGTTCAGGCAGAAGCTCTTCTTGATATCCTCGCCCAGCATATCCTCGGGGAAATCCTCCATGTTTTCGATGCTGTCGCCCATGGTCTGGAAGCTCAGCTCCGTAAAGATATCCGAAGCGGCCGGATTGTAGCTGACGATACGTTTGTTCTCATCCAGCATGATCACGCCGTCGTCCATGTTCTTCAGCACCATGTCCGCCGCCAGGCGGCTGAAATCATAGTTCCTCCGGCTCCATACCGTAAACACGATCAGCGACAGGGCGATCCCCATCACCGAAGGGGTCAGGTCGTAGTTGATATACACCTTCCAGACATAGGTAAACAGCGATATCACCGGGAACAGGGACAAAAAGAGGAAACTTTTGTATTTCCTGCTCAGCATCTTGTTTGGCTTGGTCGCAATCGCGTGGATCAGCGCATAGAGGGACAGCGCGTAGGGCGTCATATAGGTAAACAGGAAGAAGAACCAATACCCCACCCCAAACGTAAACTGCAGATAGGGGTGGTCCGTGTTCTCGGTCATCCACTCAATGCTCGTATAGAAAAAGTTGTGATGCTCACAGGTATAGATCCCCGCCAGCAGGAAGATATCCGCCACCAGCAGCCCGGTAAAGAGCTTATATGGGACCTTCTCGTAACAGTAATTGAACATAAACCAACTGTAGAACACAGGAATGAACGTAGCCCCCAGATACTGTATCTTGGTCGCTACAAGCGCCGCCTCCAAAGTAGTGGCGGTGATCTCCAGATAATACCCGATGTTCAGGACGATAGCCCCGGATATGAACATGCTCATCAGCTTCTGGGATCTCGACCCGTCGCCATATAGAAGGATCCCCTGGGCTATAAATGTCATGCCGATCGCCAACACCTGCAATCCCACAAAAAAGGGTAACATACCTTACCTCCGCTCTATGCCCCGTACTGCATATATTTGTCTTCAAACGCGCTGACTTCCATGGGCTGCGCGAAATAATACCCCTGGAATATGCCGCAGCCGATCTCCTTCAGGAACAAGACCTGCTCCTCCGTCTCCACACCTTCCGTAACCACAGGTATCTGAAGCTGCCTCGACAGTTCCACGATAGCCCGAAGGATGACCCGGGCCCGAAACTCGTCGTCCGCCTTGCCCAGGAAAGCCATATCGATCTTCAGCACATCCACCTGAATATTTTTCAGCATATTCAGGGAGGAATAGCCGCTTCCAAAATCGTCCATCTCCACCACAAAACCGGCCTCGCGGAGGCGGTCGATCAGCTTCAGCTGTTTTTCCATATCCGTCATGACAGCCGTCTCTGTGATCTCCAGCTTCAGGCAGGCTGGGTCGATCTCGTACTTCTCCACAAGCTCCGTAAAGACCTTATGGATATCCAGGAAAAAGAAATCCTTGGGAGAAATGTTCACCGAAAGGTAAATATGGTCCCTGCCCTCCATCTTCCACTTCTGCAGCTGCATACAGGCCAGCTCCCACACATAGCGGTCCAGGTCCACGATCTGGCCGTTTTTCTCAAAGACGCTGATAAAGTCGCCGGGGCCGATCTTGCCCTTCAGGGGATGGTTCCAGCGTACCAGGGCCTCCGCCCCCAGGATCCTGCCCTCCGCGTCCACCTGCGGCTGGAGATGGATCTCAAACTGCCTTTTCTCAATGGCTTCCGGCAGTTCCCCCGCCAGCTCCTGCTCCCGCATCAGGTCGTCACGCAGCCTGTGGTCATAATAAGCCACATCCCGGCCGAATTTGCCCTTGATGGTATTGATGGCCAGGTTCGCCCTGTCGCACATGACCGCAACGGGCAGCGTCCTGTCCCTGACCTCGTAGACCCCTATACAGACCTGGACGGGGTAAGAGATATCGTCTTCCAGGTACAAAAGCCTCTGCGCCTCGGCTGCAAACACTTCCTCACTATAATTTTCCTTCAGCATCAGCAGGCCGAACCGGTCTCTCTCCAAACGCCCGTATATCTCTCCCTTTACCGTCTGGTTCCTCAGCTCGTCGGCGATCCGCTTCAGGAGCGCATCCCCCCGCCAGGTCCCGAACACGTCATTGATCAGCTTAAAATTATATACATCGGAGCAGACGATCAGATATTCCCTGCCGGGATCCGCGTCCAGCTGCTCTTTCACCTTATGGAAAAAATACTGCCGGTTGTACAGCCCTGTCAGTTCATCCCTGGTTGCCGCGTAGCGCTCCCGCTCCCGGTTCTTATACTCCTCCGTCCTGTCGTGCACCACAAAGAAGCATCCCAGGTAGCGGTCGGCGTTGCTGTGCAGCTCGCCGTGATAAACGCTGTAGTACATCTTCCTGTCGCCGTGCTGCCTGGTCAGTGGAAATGACTCATCGCCGCCGGAGGAGGGCTCATGCCGTTCCTTCCAGGACAGGAAACACTCCTGGATCTCCTGGAATCCAAGCTTTTCCTGCTCCAGGAGCTTTTCCGCCCTGTCGTTGCAGTGGACTACGCTCCCCTTATCATCCAGGACAAACACCGCGTCCGGCATTTCCTTGACCACACGGGTCAACGTCCTCCTCACCAGCTCCCTGGGCTCGAATACTACCACATAGAAAAATATCATGATGCCGCACACGCCGTATCCGGCCACGGAAAGGTCCACCGGGGCATCCGCGTAGACATAAGCGGCGCCGCACACTGCCGTCAGCCCCAGCGCCAAAAGGATCAGCAGATACTTCCCGCGGTAAATCTCACCGGGCCTGTATGCCTTATAGAGCAGCGCCAGCACACTGGCCAGGGCCATGGCGCCGCCAAGGGCCAGATGCACGTTGAAGACCCAGGTATACACCGGCTTGTAAAAGGGCTCGCCGCCCCACCCGGGCACCTGCTGACAGAAAAAAGCGTAATTCCCGAAATAATTTCCCAGCATGGCCAGGCTGTCCGCCGCCGTCAGGGCCGCAGCCGCATACCAGACGCCGGGCCGGCCAAGCCCCCTGCCCGCAAACTCACAACTGAACCGGAGCAGGCAGAACAAAAGCCAGTCCAGACACGCAAAAAGAACGCTGTATGCCGCCATACACACGCTGTAATCTGTCGTCAGAACGATCAGGACATTCATTAAGATGGCTAACAATTCGCATTCCAAGAGCTTTTTCACGGTACGCGCTATTTTTGTGTCGTATTTTCCCGCCTTTGCGGTACAGAAAAACACACAGGCTCCTACCAGTGAAAAGGCTATGGCATAGGCTGCTTTCACGATCGATCACCTTGCTCCGGATTATAATCCCTTTTGTAATATAGTAACAGTTTTATCCATTTTTGTCCATATGAATTTGACAGCCGCGGCGGCAAAAAAGTACAGTACAGCCCCGTCATCGTTGAAAGAAATCGCAATCCTGCTGATCCGTGTGTCGGCATTTTCGCTATTCCTGCCAAAAGCGGACGTATAGCCAAATTCACGGTTGATCTGCTCCGACATACGGAGTGCGCCTTGTACGCCTTTCATTTTTTCAGCGGCATACTTTTCATCGGACGCCATCTTCTCTATTTC
>CANPYT010000055.1 GCA_947588705.1 uncultured Acetatifactor sp.
GTTCTGATTTTTCCGGAGCCTAATGAAGAATGGCTGGATTTTGTATTCGCCAACCGAAACGGAAGTTACAGCGGAGAGCATTACGACATTGTTTTTGGCCCAGTTGCGAATGATACGATTTACCGGACATTTATTGCATATGAGGAGGGTATCTTAACCAGGGATGAAACGATTGCCAGGCTTAAGGTAAAAAAACTGTTTGATCAGATGACTTTCACCACGGAGTTGGCCTTGAAAGAGCTTAAGTACATCGGACAATTTGATGCAGGGAGGGATCAGAATGGGTGAAGCGAGCATCAAAGCAATGCTGGAGTTTATCATTCCTCGCCTGATCCGGATGCTGATGGAGAGACGGTCACTGACAGAAAAGGAAGCTCTGACACAACTGTATAGTTCCGAACTGTACCGTCAGTTGGAGCGTGAAGAAACGAAGCTCTGGCATTTGAGTGTTCCCACATTATACGATTTGTGGGTGGAAGAAAAAGAAACCGGCCATATCACTTATCCGGAGGAGGCTTGAAAATGGATGAGAAAACCAATTTCATTGTATATTGCATTGAAGAATATAAAAATGCGAAAGGAATGAATGGGAAAAGCGTAATTGACCTGTTCAACCGCTATCGAGTGATTGATTATATCCGCAATTATTATGAAGCCTTGCACACTACCGGCAGGCAGTATATTGTGGATGATATTAGTATGTACATTGAAGCACGGCAGCTTTCGATGACTTAAAATTTTTCTTGGTAAAGCCTTTGCGCTTTTCCTGCGCTCTATCAGTGGTATTCGATTTCTTCATTCTCTGCTCCTTTCCAAACAAAAAAGACGGCTACAAACTTCACGTTTATAACCGCCCTTGCGCTGTGTTGCTATTTAGTTGTGATGTAAATACTGCTCGTTCCAAATCAGGAATTTGTACTTATATGTGATACTCCTCTAATTGACAATTTTTAAGCGTGTAATGGAAAAACTCCTCATTTGTCATATCACTAAAATATGTTTTTATAATACGGCAAACCCCTCCGTGACTAACAACTAAAACATTCTTGCCACTATATTGCTTTTTGATTTCATCCAAAAATGTATACACTCTAGCAGCTACTTGCATCATAGATTCCCCGTTAGGGTATCTATATGCAAAATTCTTTCTGTTTTCCAAAAAAAATTCGTTTCTTCCGTCTACGCCTTCACATACGCCATAGTTCTGTTCAACTAGCCTATTATCTATAATCATTGGAATGTGGCACTTTTCAGAAACTATTCGACTTGTAGTAACAGCTCTTTTCATTGGCGACGATATAATGATTTCAATGTTCTTTTCTTTTACCTGCTCAGCCAACTCATCCGCTTGGGCAATACCTTTTTCTGTTAAAGCAACATCTGTAATACCACAAACCTTGTTTTCTACATTCCACTCAGTTTGCCCGTGCCTTGCAACATAAAAAGTCATATTATATCCTCCGCTAAACAATTTGTTTTCATCCCTATTGCCAATGCCTTATATTTGTCCGGATGGCGGTACTTGTTTCCCATCACCTCATGGGCGCGATACTCCCGTAACACATCCATATTGATCTCAGCCAAATAAATTCCTTCCTCTTCCGGCGCTTCAAGAATGCACATATCCCGCACTCCCGGTTCCCCCCTTAACCACGCGACTCCGTCAAACACCGTTGAATGGCCGTTACAATCCGGCTGCCCCTTGGGATAATTACAAGTAGCAATAGCAAGCATATTTTCATAAGCCCTGGCGCGAAGCGCCGACAGCCGATTGATTTCCATAGGGCAGGCATTAGGAGCCAAAATGACCTCCGCCCCTTTGAGCATCAAAATCCGTGCGCTTTCCGGAAATTCCCTGTCAAAGCAAATCATGGAGCCCACTTTTATGATGTCTCTGCCGATATCCAACTCCGTTACATAGAAATCCTCTCCGGGCGCTAGTACTTTTTCCAAATCAAAAGCGCAGGTATGGACCTTGGAATAATGCAGCCGCTCCTTGCCATACCTGTCAAAAAGGATCATAGAATTCAGCGGTTTTGGTTTATTTTTCTCAAGGAAAGTGATGCCAATGGCCATCTGGAGCTCACCGGCCAGCTTCCCAAACGCGCGGACAAAATCACTCTCCGCATCGATGGACAATGCAGCCAGTTCCAGGCTGTCCTGCGGAAGTTCATAACCGTCGCTCCACATCTCAGGGAACAGGGCGATATCAGCGCCCATATCCTTTGCCTTAATGCAAGCGTTTTTTCCTTTTTCCAACTGCTTTTCGAGCCCGCCTTCCGGCAGCAATTGCAGCAGCGCTATTTTCAGGCTAATATCTTTACTCATTTACTCATAATTCTCCTTTCTTCTTTCTTCACATTTTTTGTTGACAAACAGAAAAAACTTTGCTACAATTATGGACAGTGATTGCAAGAGCAGTCACCTGTGCTGCTGTGGCTCAGTCGGTAGAGCGTCGCATTGGTAGTGCGGAGGTCACGGGTCCGATTCCCGTCAGCAGCTGATTAAAAAGGCAGAAGTTCCTGAGAGGGATTTCTGCCTTTTGCATTTATCCGCCCGGCATTTCTGCCTTTCGGCAGGACGGATGGCTGCCGAAACAGTCAGGAGGGAATCCTGAATTTCTCTCGCCGATGGCGGCCCATCCCCTGAAACCTGAACTCTTACAGATCTTATACTTGCTCCGCGGCACACAATTCACTCAAGATTTCCTGATACAGCAATTCCCTCATTTCCGACGGCCTTATCTGAAGATCGGGATCCCGGAGAGCCACCATATAGGCAAGCACCCTGGCTCCCATGGTATAGACCATATAGTCCAGCGGGAGATCCCGGCGCAGCTCGCCCCGCTCCTGTCCTGCCCCCAGTATCCTGCGGAAAAGCTGTGCAAATTTAAAGCGGTCAAATACCTCCGAATCCATGATTTTCTGAACCTGGCGGCTAAATTCGGAATTGTCCGTCAGGAGATGGATCAGTTTCAGGAAACAGTTTTCCCTTCCCCCGGGCGCACCGGCCTCATCCAGGAGGAAAGCCAGCTGTTCCCGAAAGCTCGAGCGTTCCAGCAGGCCCTTCTCCAACCCTGACACCGCGGTCTGTATCTGGTACACCACCGCGTGGGCAACGATATCCTCCTTGCTCTCAAAATACTCATAAGCGGTTCCCTTGCCGATCCCCGCTTTCTCGGTAATGGTGGACACCCGAAGCTTTTCGGGCGCCACACCTTCCTCGATCAGCCGGGCCACAGCCTGATACAGCAGCTGCACCTTCTGCGGAATAGGACGATCCTCCTCAACTTCTGTCAATTTAGCCATCACAGTTCCTCCAGATCCGGCTCTCTCCTGCCTGCCCCGCGCTTTTTCTTTTTCTCGCCGTTTTTATGTTCCCGGATAAAGATATCATAAATGCAGGGAATCACTACCAATGTCAGCAGGGTGCCGTAAAGCAGTCCGCCGATAGTGACCACAGCCATGGGCCTTGCCATCTCGGAGCCCATATCATGGCTGAACACCATAGTGGACAACGCGAGTATCGTAGTCAGGGCTGTCATCAGCACCGGCCGCAGCCTGGTGCGCCCGGCCGTCAGGATCGCCTCCCTCTTCTCCATGCCGCTCTCGCGCAGCTGGTTCATGTAATCGATAAGCACAATGCCGTTGTTCACGATAATGCCTGCCAGCATCACAAAGCCGATCATGGCAATAACGCTGACCTCGCTGCCGCTTAAGTACAGCCCCAGGAACCCGCCGGTGAACGCCAGCGGAATGGTAAACATGATGATGAAGGGTGACAGCAGCGACTGGAACTGCGCCACCATGATCAGGTACATGAACAGTATCGCCAGAAGCATCATCAGCATCACCTGTTCCATAGCGTCGTTTATCATTTCATTCTCCCCGGAGAATACCAGCTGATAACCGGCGGGCATTTCATAATCCGCCAGCCGTTCCTCTACCTCCGAGGACACCAGGCCCACATTGTAGCCGTCGGCGATCGCGGCCGACACCGCCACGTATCTGGTCTGCTCCGCCCGGTTGATGGATGTCAGCGCATACGCCGTCTCGAAATCGGCGATCTCCGACCGCGGAATTTCCTCGCTTTCCCCGTCTTCACCCGTGCCGGTGATCTCCATCTGCCGCACCAGCTCCTGGGTCAGCTCGGTGTCTTTCTCATTCCTCACATAAACGTTATAGTCCTTGTCGGCGGCTACCAGCGTCGTCGCGCTGCCCGCCTCGGCCAGCCTGCCGTAAATCTGGGTATACACCTGGGCCACTGTCAGGCCGTAATGGATCGCCTTGTTCTTATCGATGACGATCCGAAGCTCTTCGTCCGCTTCCTCCAGTCCGTCGCTGACATTGGCGGTTCCTTCCACGCTCTCCACGATGGCGGCTACTTCCTCCGCGATCTGCTGGATGGTATCCAGCTCACGGCCCCTCACCTGGATCGAGATGCCGCTTCCGCCCAACGCGCTCATATCCATGCTGGATGTATCCACGCTGATATCCGCGTCCAGACCTGCCGTCTTCTCCAGGATCAGGTCGGCGATCTCCTCATTACTCAGGGCTTTCTCTTCCTCCGTCACCACATAGATCGTGGCGGAGTTGGTGCTGCTTCCTCCGCCGCCCAGCAGGGAAGCTGTGCTGGAAGAAGTCATGGCTCCCACGTTTTTCACGTCGTCGATGGTAAGGATCGCCTCCACCACCTGGTCTGTCACCGCTCCCGTCTCCTGCAGCGTGGCTTCCTCATCCAAGGCCACATTCACCGTCAGCTGCGTGGAATCCATATCCGACATAAAGGCTGTGCCATTGGTGAAAGCCAGGGCGACGCTGATGACCAGCAGCGCCACCACCAGCACGATCACCAGCGGCTTCACATGCAGCGCCCCCCGCAGCAGCTTCTCATACAGGTTCACCATGTCCGTGAAAAATCTACCCTCTTTTTTCTCCTTCGCTTTCCGAAGCAGCTTTGAAGACATGGCGGGCACCACAGTAAGCGCGATCACAAGGCTGGCCAGCAGAGAATAGGCGATTGTCAGGCCCATATCCACAAACAGCTGCCGGGTGATCCCTTCCGTAAACACGATCGGCAGGAACACGCAGACTGTAGTGAGGGTGGAAGCCAAAATAGCGCCTGCCACTTCTTTTGCCCCCTCGATTGCCGCCTCCTGCACCGATCTTCCCTCGCTGCGCATACGGTAGATATTCTCGATCACCACAATAGAGTTATCCACCAGCATTCCGATGCCAAGGGCAAGCCCGGACAGGGAGATGATGTTCAGGGTCACGCCGCTGAAATACATGCAGACGATCGCCGTCACAAGGCTGACCGGGATGGAGAACGCCACTACCAGGGTGGGGCGCAGGTCCTTCAGGAAGAGCAGCAGGATCAATATGGCAAGCCCGGCGCCGAACAAAATATTGTTGATGATGGAGTCCATCACCAGGTCGATATAAATTCCCTGATCCATCAGCGTGATCAGCGTCAGCCCCTGGTTTTCCTCCATCATTTCCGCAAACCGTTCCCCCAGCCGGTCGGAGACCTCGCCGGTGGAATAGCCGGTCTGTTTCTGGATGGTCAGCATCACGCCGGCGCTGCCGTCCACATTGGCGTAGATCTCATCGGAATTGTCCGTGTAAAACACGTCCGCCACATCGCCCAGGGTGATCACCGGCACACCGTCCATGTGCAGATCCATAAGCGGAAGCGCTTTCAGTTCCTCCACCGTGGAGGGCTTATCGCCGATGCGCACCATATAGTCCACGCCGTCCTCGGTCACATAGCCCGCGGGCATGGAGAAGTTCTGCGCCGTCAGGAGCCCCTCTACGGTCTCCACCGTCAGGACATTGTTCATATCCGCCTGTTCATATGCGCTCTCCCGGGCGTCTGCCAGCTGTTCTTCCCCTTCCTTCAGCTGTTCCTCCGCCTCGTCCAGCTGCTTCGCCGCTTCGTCCAGCTGGTCCAGCCCCGCCTGGATCTGGTCATCTCCCGATTCCAGCTGGCTCTCCGTCAGATCCAGCTGGTACTCCCCAAGAGCCAGGGATGACTTCCCGTTGGCAAATTCTATCGCCGCGGTCATCTCTCCCTTTTCTACAGCGGCGAGCGCCTCGTTGATATCGCTGATCGCTTTTCCAAGATCCGAGATATTCTGGTCGGCCAGCGTCTGGTTTACCATCGCCACATAAGCGTCATACCCCAGCCCGCTGGTCTTGGCCAGCAGGGCGGTATTCAGGTCGTCACGCTGTTTCTGCAGGCTCTCGGCCTGAGACAGCTGCTTCGACATCTCGCCCAATGCCGTCTCTGCAGCCGCCTCCGCCGCCCCCAGCGCGGTTGCCACCGTAGTCGTGATGGATTCCATGGCCCCAGGGTCTGTGGTCGGATACCAGGGATTCAGCGCCAGGGCCGCCTGTATGATCTGGGCCATCTGGGGATCCGCCCCTGCCAGCGTCGCCACCGCCCTGTTCCCTGAAAATTCCGCCCTCAGTCCGTCAATATTGCTCTGGGCCGCCTGCAGGGCCGCCGCTGCCTGGCCTGCCGCCGCCAGCGAGCCCGGATCCCTGTCTCCGCTGCTGACAGACGCAAGCACAGCCGCAGCCGTTCCCCAGTCCTGAATATAGGACAGGTACCTGTCCAGGTAGGACGCGTTCTGCAGCTGCGCCAGTTCCGACTGCATCCCCTGCAGCTGGCTGATCTGGTTCAGGCCCTCGTCTATTTTCCGGATCCCCTCGTTCAGCTGTGCCGCTGCTGCCAGATCCGACTGCATCGTCTCCAGGCGGCTTTTTGCGGAGAGCAGCTGGGTCTTCTGGTCCGCCAGCTGAGTCGCCGTGGCGTCCTGCTGTCCTTCCAGCTCCGTCTTCCCGTTCTCCAGCTCCTGACGGCCATCCGCCAGCTCCTGTCGGCCGTTGATCAGTTCCTGCCGGCTGTTCTCCAGCTCCCGGCGGCTGTCCTTCAGCTCCTGGCGGCCGTCCAGGATCTCCTGCCGGCCGTCAATCAGCTCCTGCTCCGCCTCTTCCATCTGCCCGTCAATGGCCGCAAAGACTTTCCGGTTCATCTCGTCTATCTTATCCTGGCGGATGATGACGTTCACGCTCTCCTCCAGCAGCCCCGTAGCGCTGACGCTGGCCACGCCCTCAATGCTCTCCAGCTCCGGCATGACATTGTCCTGGACGTATGTACTGACCTCGGCATTGTCCATCCCCTCTACGCCCACCGCGGCGATCATCACCGGAAGCATGTCGGGATTCAATTTCATGATAATGGGATTTCCTATGGCGTCATCCCAATAACTGGTGATCTGGTCCAGGCTCTCGCGAATCTCAAGGGATACCGCGTTCATGTCGGCCGTCTGGGCAAATTCCAGGATCACCATGGAATAATTCTCGCTGGACACGGAACTGATCCCCTCGATATTGCTGACCGTGGCCATGGCGGCCTCCACCGGCTGCGTCACCGCCACCTCCACCGTCTCAGGGCTGGCCCCCGGATAAGTCGTCATCACGATCACATAGGGAAGGCTGATGCTGGGCAGCAGGTCCGCCGTCATTTTGGTAAAGGACACCACTCCCAGGATAATGGCCAGCACCACTCCCACCAGCACCGTGTATGGTTTTTTTACGCTGAATTTTGAAATCATGGATTGCCTCGCATTCCGCCGTCTCACGGCTCACATTCCGGATCTGACGCCAGTTCTCTTTTCCGTCCGACCAGTCAGTCAGTTTTTCCGATGATGATTATAATTCCGTGACAGAGGGAAGTCAAGGGGCGCTGAGAGGTGATTTTCTAAAAAAAAACTTAAAAAAGAATAAACATCCGCAGCCTCAATACTTTTTCCAGCAGGAAGGCATCAGCAGGATCAGCATGGGGAACAGTTCCAGCCTGCCCGCCAGCATGTCGAATATCAGCACACACTTGGAAAAATGGCTGAAAATCGAGAAATTTCCGGTGGGGCCCACCAGATCCAGCCCGGGGCCGATATTGTTCAGGGTGGCCAGGACCGCCGTAAAGTTGGTAGTAAACCCAAAATTATCCAGGCTGACTGCCAGGACAGAAATAAAAAACAGCACAAAATACACCGCCACGAACACGTTCACCGCCCGCAGGGTCTCGTGGGCCAGAGTCCGCCCGTCCATCTTGATCTTTTTTACCATCCGGGGATGGATCATCATGGCCAGTTCCTTTCGGATGGCCTTCATCAGGATCACGACGCGGGCCACCTTGATCCCGCCTCCGGTGCTGCCCGCACATGCGCCGATCAGCATCAAAAGCAGCAGGATCACCTTTGACAATTCAGGCCACTTGTCGAAATCCGTGGAGGAAAAGCCCGTGCTGGTCATGATGGAGCCCACCTGGAAAAAGGCGTGTCGGACGGTCTCTTCCACCGTAGGATACAGCTTGTGGATATTCCAGGAGATCACGGCGGCGGCCGCCAAAATGATCCCCAAATACCAGCGCACCTCCTCAATGGAAAAAGCGTCCTTCAGCCGCCTGCTGAGCAGGCAGAAATACGCGGTATAGTTGACGCCGCTCAGGATCATAAACAGGGTGATCATGTTCTGCACCAGAGGGCTGAAACTCATGACACTGTCATTGTAGATCCCAAATCCTCCGGTGCCCACCGTGCCGAAAATGGTAGTCAGGGCCTCAAACAGATTCAGGCCGCAGGCACAGAGCACAATGGTGCCCACCACCGTTAGGCCGATATAGATCTCATAGAGGATCTTGGCGGTGTCCTTCACCCTGGGAACCAGCTTTCCCACCGCAGGCCCGGTGCTCTCCGCCCGCATCAGGTTAATGGTGGTGCCCCCGCCGATCAGGGGCAGGATAGCCATGATAAACACAAAGACACCCATACCGCCGATCCAGTGGGTAAAGCTGCGCCAGAAAAGGCTGGCATGGCTCAAAGCCTCCACATCGTTGAGAATGCTGGCTCCCGTTGTGGTAAAGCCGGACGCCGCCTCAAACAGGGCGTCCACATAATCCGGGATCTCCCCGGTGATAAAAAAAGGAAGCGCCCCAAAGGCACTGATGGCCAGCCAGCTCAGCGCCACAGTGGCAAAACCCTCCCTTGTATAAAGATCCATCCTTTCCGGCTTCTTCCGCTTCAGCAGAAAGCCAAAAAGCAAACACACCGCCGCAACCGCTATAAACCCGATGGATATCCTGACTTCCCTGTAAAGGAAGCCCACAAGCGCCGGCAGAAGCAGGAACCCCGCCTCAAACTCCAGCACCCAGCCGATAATAAACCGCACGATTGCAAAATTCATCCCTATGCCCCCTGTGCGCCCGGCGCACATTCCCTTCCTATCTGCCCTTCTCCGGGTCTCCCGATCCGGCGTCAGAGCTCTCTTTCCAGGCTCAATTCTCCAGAATATCCCTTATGTCGTTCAGCCTGGTATGGGTCGTCACAACCACCACGGAATCTCCTACCTGAAGCTGGTCCTGGCCGCCGGGGATGATGACCTGGCTTCCCCGGGTGATGGAACAGAGCAGCAGCTCCTTCTTCAGACGCATCTTCAAAAGCGGGACCCCTGTGACCGCGGAGGGCTCTTTGATATAAAACTCCAGCGCCTCCACCCGGCCGTCTTCCAGTTTGTACAGGTTTTCCACGTTGCTGTTTAAGGATTCGTTCATGGAGCGGGCATACTTTATGATCACGTCCGCTGTCAGCAGTCTCGGAAAGATGGTGCTGTCCAGCTTGATGTCTCCCAGCACCGTGTTGAAATTGACCCGGTTGATCTTGGTGACGATCTTGGCACGGGAATATTTTTTCCCCACCAGGGAGAGCAGGATATTCTCCTCGTCCAACCCGGTCAGGGCGGCGAATCCGTCCGCTTTTTCCAGCCCCTCCTGGAGCAGCAGTTTTTCGTCGGTCCCGTCGCCGCAGATGACAGTCGCTTTTGGCAGGAGAGCGCTCAGGTGTTCGCAGCGGAGCGGGTCCTGGTCCACGATCTTGGTCTCGATGCCCACCGCCAACAGACGCCTGGCCAGATAATAAGCCATGGTGCCGCCGCCCACCAGCATGGCGGTGCGGATCTTTCCGGTGCTGATACCGATCTTCCGAAAGAAGTCGCTGGCTTTCGGCGGCGTGGACACGATAGCCACCACATCCCCTTCCTGAAAGACAAAATCCCCCTTGGGGATCAGCACCTCCTCCCCCCGGCGCACCATGCAGACCAGCACATCACATTTCAGATCCGTGCGGATGTGGATCAGCTTATAGTTGTTCAGACGGCATTCGCTTGTGATCCGAAAGTGCAGAAGCTCGATCCGCCCCTTGGAAAAAGTGTCGATCTTCACCGCCGTGGGAAACTGAAAGATCCTGGCGATCTCGGAAGCCGCCGTCAGCTCCGGGTTGATGATCATCGCCAGCCCCAGCTCCTCCCGCAGGAAAGCCGTCTCCGTACTGTAGATAGGATTCCTCACCCGGGCGATCGTCTTACAGTTTCCCGTCTTTTTGGCGATGACGCAGCAGAGCAGATTCTGCTCGTCCGAGCCCGTGACGGCGATTAGCAGATCCGCATGTTGGATCCCCGCTTCCTGCAGGGTCTGATGGCTGACGCCGTTTCCCACGATCCCCATGGCGTCCAGCTCATCCGTGATGGATTTCACCTTTTCCTCTTTTTCGTCGATGACGACGATCTTGTGATTTTCCCCGTTCAGCTGCTCCACCAAAGTGGACCCCACCTTGCCGCAGCCTACAATAATAATATTCATAAGACTATGCCTTTCTTTTCCTGCGCCCCTCAGAGCATTCTGCGGATCTTCGATTTCAGCCGCTGGAGCGCATTGTCCGTGGCCTTTTCGTCCCGGCCCAGCACCTTTGCGATCTCCGTGTAACGCATACCTGTCATATACAGATCCAGCACCTGGCGCTCGAACTCGCTGAGCTCCCTCTCGATGGCCTCCTCCAGGTACGCCACCCTCTCCTTGTCCAAGAAGAGCTCCTCCGGGCTCAGCTCCGCCCGGTCCGCCAGAAGATCCGCCAGGTCCGCGCCCCCCGGCCCGTCTCCGGCGTTCTCCCCGCCGTCCAGCGGCACATAGGAATTTAGGGGGAAGTGCTTCTTCCGCTTGGATGCCTGTACCGCCGTGTACATCTGCCTGCTGACGCAAAGCTCCGCAAAGGTGTGGAAACTGGCGTCCCTGCCGGAGTCAAAATCCCGCACTGCCTTAAACAGGCCGATCATCCCCTCCTGGATCAGATCCTCCCTGTCCGCCCCCAGTATAAACATGGATTTCGCCTTGCTCCGCACCAGATTCTTGTATTTGTCCAAGATATAATCCATGATGGGGCCTTCCCCCCGGCGCAGCCGGTCTATCAGTTCCCCGTCGGTGCACTGCCCGTACTCTTCCTGTCTTCCCGCCATCCCTGACTCCCGCTCTCATTTTATGCGGCTCCCGATCCCCGGCCGCGCGGCCCGTTCCCGCAGGCTCCCATCCGGCGCCGTTCCCCTTCCTCCGGCTCACAGCAGCCGCTGCCGCACGATCTCATAGGCCAGGATCCCCGCCGCAACGGACGCATTGAGGGAATCGATGTTTCCCCTCATGGGAATGGCCGCGGCCATATCGCATTTTTCTCTGACAAGCCTGGAAACGCCCTCCCCCTCGCTGCCGATCACCAGCCCGATGGGGCCTTTCAGGTCCAGCTGGTACATAGGCGTTCCGCCCATATCGGCGCAGACGAACCACAGCCCTTCTTTTTTCAGATCTTCTATGGTCCTGGAAAGATTGGTGACTTTGGCCACAGGCGTGTAATTCAAAGCCCCCGCGGAAGTCCTGGCCACCGTGGCGGTGAGGCCCACCGCATGGTTTTTCGGGATGATCACCCCGTGAGCGCCGGCTAGGTTCGCCGTCCTGATGATCGCCCCCAGGTTATGGGGATCTTCCACATTATCCAGAAGGATCACAAAGGGAGGCTCTTTCTTTTCTTCGGCGGCCGCCAGGATATCCTCCACATCCGCGTAGCTGTAAGCCGCGGCCATGGCGATGACCCCCTGATGCTTTCCCGTCTCCGAGATCTGGTCCAGCCTCTCCCTCGTGACATACTTCACAATAGTATCCTGCTTTTTGGCCTCCCGCTTTATGCTCTGCACCGGGCCGTCCTGACAGCCGTCCAGCACATAAAGCTTATCAATGGTCCTGCCGGCGCGGAACGCCTCCAGCACCGCGTTTCTCCCCTCGATCGCCAATTCCTCGTATGCCATGTTCTTCTCCATTCCCGCGCCGTCCTCCGCGCAGACAAAGACCCGGCCAATGAAAGTTTTAGTATTCAAACTTCATTCCGGCCAGCTCGATACCTTCTTTTACCAGTTCCAGCACCCTTGCCATATTCCCGCCAAGATACAGATACCCTAACACCGCCTCAAGCCCGGTGGCCTTTAGGTAATCGCCGGCGCTGGCGTTTTTTGCCATCGTATGGGGCTTGGCATTCCTGCCCCTGCGGTAGACCGACCGCTCCTCTTCGGTAAACACTTCCGCCAGCGCTTCCGCGACCCTGGCCTGCGCCCCGGCGCTCACATATTTCACCGCAGTGCGGTGCAGTTCCCCCGCGGGACGGTTTGCCCGCTCCACCACCACTGTACGGATCACAAGGTCATATACCGCGTCCCCGATATAAGCCAAAGTCAGCGGAGAGTACGTCCGCAGGTCCCTAAATTTCCCCGGGAACATCGCCAGGATCTCCCCTGCCAGCCCCCGCTCCGCAGGCTCTTCACATTTCAGGCTTTCTTCCATTTCACGCCCTCTCGTGTATCTTCCAAAAGGATCCCCCGCTCCAGAAGCTCGTTCCGGATAGCGTCAGCCCTGGCAAAATCCTTTTCCTTCTTCGCCGCTTTCCGCTCCTCGATCTTCTCTAATATATACCGCTCCAGCTCCTGGTCCACTCCGCTTTCTTCCCCGGCGGGCCGCGCTTCCGTCAGTTTCAGCGACAGTACCTGGTCAAAGCTCTCCGCCAGCGCAAACTTGGTGGCGTCGCTCATATCCGCTTTCAGCATATCGTAGAGGACCGTGATCGCCATGGAGGAATTCAGGTCATCACAGAGCGCCGCCTCAAACCGAGCCCTGTACTCGTCAAACTTCTCCTTCTGGATCTCCCCCTCCCTCTCCAAAGAAGCGATCCGCTTCACCAGTTTCTCATAGGCAGCGCCCATATTGTCCAGGATCTCATAAGAAAATTCAAGCGGCTTGCGGTAGTGGGACTGGAGGCAGAAAAGCCTGTACACCATAGGGTCATACCCCTTCTCCTCCAGCGTTCCCACCGTAAGGATCCCTCCCTTGGATTTGCTCATCTTGCCGGACCTATCATTCAGATGATGCACATGAAACCAGTAATTGCACCATTTATGCCCGAGATAAGCCTCGCTCTGGGCGATCTCGTTGGTATGGTGGGGGAAGATATTGTCCACGCCGCCGCAATGAATATCCATGTACTCTCCCAGGTGCTTCATGCTGATGCAGGAACATTCGATATGCCATCCGGGGTATCCCATTCCCCAGGGGCTCTCCCACTTCAGCTCCTGGTCCTCAAACTTGGACTTGGTAAACCAGAGGACAAAATCGCTCTTATTCCTCTTGTTGACATCTTCCTCCACATCGTCCCGCACCCCCACCAGCAGCTCTTTCTCGCTCTGGCTGGAAAAGACATAATACTCCTTGAGCTTGGAGGTGTCAAAATAGACATTTCCCCCGCTTTCGTAGGCGTATCCCTTGTCCAACAGCTCCCGGATCACCCGGATAAAGTCGCTGATGCAGTTCGTAGCGGGCTCTACCACATCCGGGATCTTGATGCCAAGCTTCCTGCAGTCATCAAAAAAGGCATCCGTATAGAACCTCGCGATCTCCATGACCGTCTTGTGCTCCCGCTTTGCCCCGGCCACCATCTTATCCTCGCCGGTGTCCGTATCCCCGGACAGATGGCCCACGTCCGTGATATTCATCACCCGCTTTACATCATACCCGATATAGCGCAGGGTCTTCTCCAGCAGATCCTCCATGATATAGCAGCGCAGATTGCCGATATGAGCAAAGTGATATACCGTGGGGCCGCAGGTATACATGGCCACTTTCCCTTCCTGGTTGGGAATAAACTGCTCCACTTTCCTCGTCAGCGTGTTATAAAAATGTAATTTGTTTTCCATCTTCCCTCTTTCCTCCGCCTTTCCAAATATACTCCCGTCCTCTTTGGGCTTCCTTTCGCTTGGAGCCCTACTTTCCCTAGGGCTTCCCTTCGTTCCGAGCCCTATCTTTCTTGGGGTTTCCTTTCGTTCGCAGCTTCCTCTCACTTGAGGCCCCTGTCTTTCTCTGGGTTTCCTTTCACTTGGAGCCCCTGTCTTTCCCTTGGGCTTCCTCTCGCCTGGAACCCTACTTTCCCTTGGGCTTCCTTTCGCCTGGGGCCCTACTTTCCCTAGGGCTTCCTATCCTCCTGCAGTTCCTTCAGCTGACGCTCCAGCTCCAGGATCCGGTTGATAAGCTCCGTGTTGGCTCGCTGCAGCTCCACGATATCCTCCCTCACCGGATCCGGCAGATCCGTCTGATTCATGGTCTCCTGGGGCAGCGCCATATTGTTGCGCTTCACCACCCGCCCGGGCACACCCACCACAGTGGAGCCCGGCGGCACTTCGCTGAGCACCACGCTCCCCGCACCGATCTTGGAGTTGGCCCCGATGGTAAAGGATCCCAGCACCTTCGCCCCGACACTGACCATCACATTGTCCCCGATGGTCGGATGGCGCTTGCCGTGCTCCTTCCCCGTTCCCCCCAGCGTAACTCCCTGGTAAAGAGTGACATTGTCTCCGATAATGGCGGTTTCCCCGATGACCACGCCGTTTCCGTGATCGATAAACAGCCCCTTGCCGATCCTGGCCCCCGGATGGATCTCTATCCCGGTCTTCCGCACAGCCCGCTGGGAGACCCACCTGGCCCAGAAATAATGCCCTCTGGCATAGAGCCAGTGCGCCACCCGATAGTGGAGCATGGCCTTAAAGCCGGGGTATAAAAACACCTCCATGGAAGAATGGATGGCCGGATCCCGCTCTCTTATGATTCTGATCTCTTCCTTAACGCTGCTGATAAATCCCATATTTCCTCACATTCAAGCTCTCATGGCCGCTTCCCCGAAAGCACCGCCACAGGGTCTTACAAGAAAACCGCGGGAATCCCGTCCTGCAAGAGACGGTTTCCCGCGGTTCCACTCTACTTAAAGGCTTTCGCCCTTCCCTCAACGCGGATAACGCCCGCCTGCGGGCCCGGATACCGCGCTGTTCCCGCGCTTTCCCCGAACCGGCTCACGAATGCACTTCCTTTTCCCTAAGCCGGGCCGCTCTCAGCCAGACGCCTGCCCTCTCTGTGACTTATTCCGGAAAAATACTCTCTTCGCTCCCAGCCTTTTCTTTGCTCCCGAATTTCTCTAATAAACAGGATATGCAAAAAAGGTAAATTTGTCAACAGTTTTTGTGAATGGAGGTTCCAAAGTGGCGGTTCCAAAGGGGCTGCTCCAAAGGCGGCCGCCCTGCTGTTTACTGCCTGGCTACTGTCTGGCGGGACATCCCCCGCAGCCCTCACAGCCGACGGGAACCTTCCGCTCCCCCAGGTCAAAAGGGCTCGTCAGCAGACATACCGCCTGGGCGGAGATACCCTCCCCCGTCCCCGTAAATCCCAGCCCTTCCTCCGTGGTGGCTTTCAAATTCACAAATTCCTCGTCGATCTCCAGGGCATTCGCGATCTTCTCCCGCATGGCGTCCATATAAGGCCGCATCTTCGGCGCCTGGGCGATAACGGTGGCGTCGATGTTTTCGATGAGGAAACCTTTCTCTGCCAGAAGCTCCCGCACCTTTTCCAGAAGCTTCACGGAAGAGATCCCCTCATAAGCCGGATCCGTATCCGGAAAATGCTTCCCGATATCTCCCAACCCTGCCGCGCCAAGCAGGGCATCCATAATGGCATGTAAAAGCACATCCGCGTCGGAATGACCCAAAAGTCCTTTCTCATAAGGGATTTCCACACCTCCGATCACCAATGCCCTGTCTTCCACAAGCCTGTGGACATCATATCCCATTCCGATCCTCATTTTCCCTCCGTTCCGCAGATCATGCCGCTGCTCTCATGTTACCCTGTTTTCCCAAAATCATACCCGTTTCCCCATCTGCCCTGAAATAGCAGGACGCGCCAGGCTTTTATCCCGCCGGGCCATAGCGCCCTGCGGATGCTGGCTCCGCATGGGCCAGGCGGGCCCGGGGCACCATAGGGCCAAAAAATTCCCCTGGGAAAATCCCCAGGGGCGCATCCAACCTATAGTAGCGAGAGGGGGACTTGAACCCTCGACACCACGGGTATGAACCGTGTGCTCTAGCCAGCTGAGCTATCTCGCCATATTTTCCACCGGCTCTGCCGGTCGGAATGGAAGTTATAGGGCTCGAACCTATGACCCTCTGCTTGTAAGGCAGATGCTCTCCCAGCTGAGCTAAACTTCCCTTTGCCGTCCGTTACCACAGCCGACTTGTACAGTATACAATGCCGCCCTCCTTTTGTCAACTATTTTTTCACTCGCGTTTTTTACTTTTTACCGTATTTTTTACCGCACTTTTTAGTATTTTCCCATATTTTTTCGCTATTTTTCACCCGCGCTTTTCACGCTTTTCTCGCTTTTTACCGCCCGTTTCTGCCGCGCTATTTTTCCTGCGGCAATCAGCCCGCGCCATTCGCAAGGCTGCGCTTACGCGCTTTTCGTCGCTCCGCGACTTCCTTTACTTTGCGAATGGCGCTCCCCTGGCAGCGCGTTATCACATCCTGTCCGGCGCCTCAAACCCCAGCAGGCCCACACAGGTCTCCAGCACATCTTTCGTCAGCTTTAAAAGCGCCACAAGGCTATTACGGCGCCCCTCATCCTCCTCGCCCAGGATCCTGGTCTCGTGGTAAAAATGGTTAAAGGCGTTCGCCAGGTCATAGATATAGGCACAGACCTTGTGGGGGGCCGCCTCCTCCGCCGCTGTGGGGATCATGGTGTTGAACTGCACCAGCGCCATCTCCAGGGCTTTCTCCGCCTCCCCGCAGGCGGGAAGGAACGCCAGGTCTTCCAGACTGCCGCCCTGCTCCTCAAACCTGCCCAGGATAGACTTGATACGCACGATGGTATACAGGATGTACGGCCCGGTATCCCCCTCGAAGGAGGTAAACCGGTCGATGTCAAACACATAATCCTTGGACGCCTGATTGGACAGATCGCCGTATTTTAACGCGGAGACCGCCACCTGGTCCGCCACGCTGCGGGCCTCTTCCTCGGGCATTTCCCGGCCCTCCCGGATCTTCTTATACATCTCCTCCCGGGTCTCCCGGATCAGGGCTTCCAGCCGCATCACGCCGCCGTCCCGGGTCTTGAAGGGCTTGCCGTCCGCGCCGTTCATGGTGCCAAAGCCCAGGAACCGCAGTTCTGTCTCCGGCTCCACCAGCTTTGTCTTCCTCGCGCAGCGGAACACCTGCTCAAAGTACAGCTCCTGGCGCTTGTCCACCACATAGATGATCTCGTCCGGATGATACAGCCGCATACGCTCCAGGATGGTCGCAAGATCTGTGGTATTGTACAGCGCGGCCCCGTCGGATTTCAGGATCATGCAGGGCGGGATCTCCTTGGTGTCCGTTTCCTCCTTCACATCCACCACAAGAGCCCCCTCGCTGATATAGGCGTACCCATTTGTCTTCATATAGTCCACCATCTCCGGGATCAGGTCGCGCACGTCGCTCTCCCCCTTCCAGAGATCAAACTCCACGTTCAGGCTTGCGTAATTCTTTTTCAGGTCCTCCACGGACACATCCATGATATGCTGCCAGAGGGCGCGGTATCCCCTGACGCCGTTCTGGAACTTAAAGGTGGCCTCCATGGCCCTCGCTTTGTATGCGGGGTCTTCTTTTGATTTTGCGCTGGCGGCCGTATAGAGCTCCGCCAGCTGGGATATGGTAAAGGGCGCCTCCTTCGGGTACTCCCCCTGATAGGACTCGTCGAAATACACCAGATCAGGCTGGATATCCTGAAGCCCCGTGATGACAAGGCCCATCTGCAGGCCCCAGTCGCCCAGGTGCGCGTCCCCGATCACCTCGTGCCCCACATACCTGCAGATCCGCTTTATGCTCTCTCCGATCACCGCCGGGCGGATATGCCCCACATGGAGGGGCTTAGCCACATTTGCCCCGCCGTAATCGATGATGATCTTCTTATGCCGCTCCGGCGGTTCCATGCCGAACTTGGGCTCTGACGCCATAGCCTTTACCATCTGCAGCAGGTATTCCTCCGACAGCTTCAGGTTCAGGAAGCCGGGCGCCACCGCCTCGGCCTGACAGAACACAGCGCTTCCCCGCAGCTGTCCGGCCACATCCCCCGCAATAGCGATAGGGGCCTTTTTGTACCGTTTCGCCCCCGCCATGGCTCCGTTGCACTGATATTCGCAGAGATCGGGCCGGTTGGACATTGTCACCTTCCCCAGCGCCCCGTCGTATCCCGCGGCCTCAAACGCCTTCCCCATCTCCTCAGACAGTTGTTCCAATATCTTTTTCATCTTTTACCTCATTTCCGCGCTGCTCATTGCGCATAACGAGTTTGTGTCAAGCAGTGCGCGGACACAAATCTCGCGATTGAA
>CANPYT010000056.1 GCA_947588705.1 uncultured Acetatifactor sp.
CAGGGCAGGCAGTACCTGGCCGGATATTATACTTCGGAAAACCCTATAGACGAAAAGGAACTGCGGGAGCATCTGGCTCAGAAGCTTCCCAGGTACATGATCCCCAACTGCCTGATGCGCCTGGAAACCATGCCCATGACATCCGGCGGCAAGACAGACCGGAAGAACCTTCCGAAGCCGGACTTTAAGGCGGGAGAGACGGAATATGAGGCGCCTGTGACGGAGACGGAACGTGTGATCTGCGAAGCCATGAGCGGCATTTTGGAGGGCAGAAGGACAGGAAGGAACGATGATTTCTTTGAAATAGGCGGCGACAGCCTTCTGGCCATGATGCTGGCAACGGTGTTGTCGGACAGGGGCGTGGCAGTCTCCATGCAGGATATTTACGAACATCCCACCCCGGCGCGGCTTGGACGGATGGCTGACCAAAAGCGGCCCCGTCATGTAGAATACAGCGGTGCAGAATTTGGCAAGTATGAGGAACTTTTAAAGAGTAACAAACAGGGTGCGCCCGGCTCCCGCCCGCCGAAGCGCCGCCCTTATGGGAATGTGCTGCTCACAGGGGCTACCGGCTTTCTGGGGGCGCATCTTCTGGAAGGATTGCTCAGGCGGGGAAACGGCAGGGTGTACTGCCTTGTCAGGGATGCCTCCAAGCTGGAAAAAACGCTGGCATATTATTTTGGCCAGGAGTTTGCCGGGAAGATCGGCGGGGAGATCCTTCCTGTGGAAGGGGATGTGGCGGATGCGGACAGCCTGCACACGCTTCCCCAGGATGTGGGGGCCGTGATCCATGCCGCCGCCCTCGTGAAGCATTACGGGGAATATTCAGAATTTGAGCGGGTAAATGTCATTGGAACGAAGAACATGCTTGCCTATGCCCAAAAGGTTCACAGCCGGTTTGCGCTGATTTCCACTACCAGCGTGGGAGGGGCGGCGCTGACGGAAAGCGGGAACGGAACGGTACGTTTTACGGAACAGGACTTCTATATCGGCCAGAATCTGGACAATGTCTATGTGAGGAGCAAATTTGAAGCGGAGAGGCTGGTGCTGGACGCTATGGCTGACGGGGAAAAGTGCAGGATCTTCCGGGTGGGGAATCTCACAAACCGGTATCAGGACGGCATGTTCCAGCCTAATTTCCGCGACAATGCTTTTCTGCGCAGGCTTCGGACTTTTCTGGATAATGGAATGATCCCGGATGCGCTGGCGGAGGAAACGGTGGAAATGACGCCGGTGGACCTGGCGGCGGAGGCGATCCTTGCATTGGAGGAATCCGCAGACGATGAGCAGACAGTGTTCCATGTGGCCAACCTGCGGAAAGCGGTGACATATCGGCGACTTGCCGGATTGTTTGGGGAGGCCGGGGTGCGGGTATCGCTGGCGGATACGGAGGAGTTTTTGCGGAAGCTGAAAGCGGATTTAAACCGGGAGAACAGCTCTGTGATCAACGAGAGGAACGAGATGGAGGCCATGAGCGGCAAGGTGCGGGTGCAGGCGGATACAGCTTTTACGGATGCCATGCTTTCTCAAGCGGGCTTTTGCTGGGCGGACATTTCGGTGGAATATTTGAGAAAATATGTGGAGTTTATTAAGTGGCAGGAAAGGGATGGAAAAGGGGGGAACGAAAGCAGTGAAGAATAAAGCCTATCCTCTGTACGAAGTAAAGGATGTCACTACGTTAAAGGAACTAATTGATTTCAGAGCAATGGAATCTCCTGACAAGCCAGCGTTTGCATGGACGGAGTCCGGCGAAAAGAAAGAGAAGACTTACGGAAAACTGAAGCAGGAAATTGTTGCGCTGGGAGCCTCCCTGGGAAGAAGGGGGATGCGGAAGACGAAGGCCGCCATTCTGGGCGAAAATTCCTATGAATGGATCCTTTCCTTTTTCGCCGTGATATGCAGTGGAAATGTGGCGGTGCCGGTAGATAAGGAGCTTTCCTTGGAAGCAGTCATCCGCCTTTTGGAGGACAGCGGCTGTACCCATCTGATCTATTCGGATACTTACCGGGATGTAGCGGAGGCAGTGTGCGAAAAGGTTCGGCTCTGTGTGGTCAGTATGGCGGAATTGGAAACTTTGATTGGAGAAGGAAAAACGGTGCAAGGCGGGCGATCTTCCGGAAAGGGTTCATCGACGAGGGGTAAAGCAGAAAATGGCGGAGCCGATTGCGGGGATGAAATTTTGGTTTTGCCGGATACGCTGGCAACGATTATCTATACCTCCGGAACCACAGGAGACAGCAAGGGCGTCATGTTAAGCCACGGGAACCTTGCAAGGGATGCCTGTTCTGCCTGCAGAAATTATCTGTTGTCCGGCGATACTGTACTCCTTTTGCCGCTGCACCATTCCTTTGGATTAGTGGCGGGCGTGTTTATGACGATGATATACGGCTACACAGTTTACATCAACAGGAGCCTGAAATACCTTTCCCGGGATCTGGCTGCCGCGAAACCTCAGAATCTGTTTGTAGTGCCTTTGTTTGTGGAATCTTTGTATCAGCAGGTCTGGAACGCGGCGGAGCAGAAAGGGAAGGCGGGGAGTCTGCGGTTTCTGCTCCGGGTAAGCCGTCTGCTGTTAAAGTGTGGCATTGACCTGAGAGCAAAGCTGTTTCGGTCTGTGCGGGAGGCTTTCGGAGGGAATCTGGATACCATCGTCAGTGGCGGCGCTCCCTTAAACCAAAAGTATCTGCAGGGTTTCCGGGATCTGGGGATCAACCTGCTGAACGGATACGGAATTACGGAATGTTCCCCTGTCGTCTCGGTGAATCGGAACACATTTTACAAAGACGGCAGCGTAGGGCAGGTGCTGGATGCCTGCAGGGTCAGCATCCATGAGCCGGATGAAAAGGGCGTGGGAGAAGTCTGTGTACAGGGCGATATTGTGATGCAGGGGTATTATGGCAGGGAGGAAGAGACAAAGGAAATCCTGAAAGACGGCTGGCTCCACACTGGAGACCTGGGGTATGTGGATCCGGATGGTTTTCTGTTCCTGACAGGCCGGAAGAAAAACCTGATCATCTTAAGCAACGGGGAGAACGTGGCGGCGGAGGAATTGGAGAGCTTATTTGCGGAAGTGCCGTTAGTAAAGGAAGTCATCGTCTATGAAAAGGAGCATCGGATCGTTGCGGAGGTCTATCCGGACGAGGAATATGCCAAACAGCATGGAGTGGTTTCCGTGCAGGAGGAACTGGACCGGGTGCTGGCGGAGATCAATCGGACGCTGCCCGGGTTTAAGAGGATTGCTTCCGTGATCGTCCGCAGCACGGAGTTTGAGAAGACCACGACGAAGAAGATCAAAAGAGACCGTGCGGGGCGGGCGTAGGAGGGCTTGTCAGACAGAGAAGGATGTAAAAAAGGCGGAAGGGTGTAAAAAGGGAATTAGAAAGAATGTAAAAAAGGAAGTTAGAAAGAATGTAAAAAAGGGAATTAGAAAGAATGTAAAAAAGGAAGTTAGAAAGAATGTAAAAAAGGGAATTAGAAAGAATGTAAAAAGGAATTAGAAAGAATGTAAAAAGGAATTAGAAAGAATGTAAAAAGATGTAAGAAAGTCTGCAAATGAAAAGTCAAGTATGGAATGTAACAGTCCAGCCAGCCGCCAGATATGGGCAAAGGCAGGCGCACAGCGCGGCTTTGCGAATGGCGCGGGTTGAACTGTTGCCATGGAATAAAAAGAGAACGTGGAATGAAAAAAAGAGTATAGAAAATGTGCGAAAAATACTGTAAAAGCAGGAGGAATCGGAAATGTTTGAGAGGGTATGTACTATTTTGGCGGAGTTTACCCAGCTGCCAATATCGGAAATGACTATGGACAGTCAGCTGTTAAATGACTTGGATATGAACTCGCTGGATACTGTGGATGCGGTGGTGCGGTTCGAAGAGGAATTTCAGACGGAGATCCCTGACCGGATGATCTTGGAGCTGCGGACGGTTGGGGATATTGTGAGGTATCTGGAGAAAGGGGAGCATAACGCGAAATAAATATGGCGGCGTTAGGGTTATTTCGTTAGATAATTTGTGGGAAATAATTTGGGATAAGCGATGCTGGATGAAACGATAGAGGAAATGGGGCGGGAACGGACAAGCTGGTTTTGGAAAAGGAAGCTTGGCGCAACAGTGAGCATTAACAGTCTTTGCAGCGCATTGCGGAAAACAGAATCTCTAAAAATAAAAAAACTTCGTCCTGTGTATCGTAGAGAAATTTTTAGAAAATAACAAGAGAAAATACCGGAGAAAATAACGAAAATAATATTCTGTGGGTTACTTGAAAAAATGCAACGAATAATATATAATATTCGTTGCAAAGGAGGCGCAGGATAATGGCGGAAGGATACATGCAGGAGATCCGGGAGCGTGTTTTAACTGCAGAAGATGGAACTCTTTTTATCGCTTCTGATTTTGCAGACATCGCGGGTACTGGCACTGTGCGATCTGCTTTATATCGGCTCGTCCAGAATGGAAATCTGCGGCGGATCCTGAATGGGATTTTTGAAAAACCCAAATTCAGCAAGCTTTTGAATGAATACGTTGCGACGGATCCTGATGCTGTCGCAAAAGCATTGGCACGCAGCTATCATTGGACGATAGCGCCTTGCGGAAATACCGCTTTGAATTTGTTAGGCTTGTCCACGCAGGTCACGGCAGTGTGGTCCTATATCAGCGACGGCCCCTATAAGACATATCGCTGGGACAACACAAAACTGGAATTCAAACACCGAACCAATAAGGAGATCACAGGGCTTTCCTACATGACGGTCCTTGTCATTCAGGCATTGAAAATCTTGGGAAAGGAAAATGTCACTTCCAAGACGATCCGGGTACTCCGCTCCCGGTTAAGTGAAGATGATAAAGCTGCCATGCTGATCGAAGCGGCAGAAAGCACGGATTGGGTCTATGATACAATACGCCAAATTTGCGGAGGTGTGAAAAGAAAATGAGGAATACAGCGAAACTTCCTGATCCTGGACTGGCGAGTATTAGGGTATGGCAAAGACGAGCCCTGGAAGAAACGCTCTAATACGAAGCAGGACGCATTCAATAAAGAAGCCAATGCCCGTGCGGAGGTCTTTCTGGCGGAAACTTTCTGCCCTGTCATCAAAGAAGGGTTATCTGAAGCAATCGGCCGCAAGGCCAATATCCGATGCACCTCGCAAAATAAATATAGAATAGTGCTTGACTTTTGCGGATAAAAAGGGTATCATAATTAAAGTTGCAGGGCGATGGCCTGCAGGGTTGGCATGTGCGTTTAGCTCAGCTGGATAGAGCGTTTGGCTACGGACCAAAAGGTCGGGGGTTCGAATCCTCTAACGCACGCTGGAAAGGCAGCGGAAATTTCAGGGCATGAGATTTCCGCTGTTTTCTGTTACGATTGCTTTTTCGGCGGGGAGAAAGTATAATGTTTTTTGGCGGAGAGGACGTATTTGACGGAGAGGACATACATGGAAGAGACGGCGCTGGGTCAGCGGGTATGCAGGCGATGCCTGACCAGGGACATGAAAGGGCAGGAGGAATATTTCCGTTCGCTGCAGGATTATATTGAAAATATGGATCCCGATATCAAGGCGGCACCGGAGTTGTATGAGGGGCGGCTGGCGATCTGCCAGGAGTGCGAGCTGCTGTTCCAGGGGATGTGCAGAAGCTGTGGGTGTTATGTGGAGCTGCGGGCTGCAGTGAAGAAAAACGAGTGTCCATGGAAAAAATGGTGACAGGTGAGGTAGACGCATATGAATAAGCAGGAATTTTTGGAGAAGTTGCAGCTGGCTCTCAACGGCAGGGTTTCTCCCGGGGTCGTGGCAGAGAATGTAAGGTATTATGAAGATTATATCAACACGGAGATCCGCAAGGGGAAAACGGAGGAGGAAGTGCTGGCCCAGCTGGGGGATCCGAGGCTGATCGCCAGGACCATCGTCCAGACGCACGGAGACCCGAAAGGCGGCAGGGGGAAAGCGGCGGACATGAGCGGAAGCACTCGTACATACTCGGAACCGGCCGATGAGGAATATGAGGACAGCGGGGATAACGGAAAAAGGCATTTCCCGGGCTTTCGGCTGCCGGGCTGGCTGCTTGGCATCGTGATCTCGGTGGTGGTGCTTCTGGTCGTGATGGGAGTGCTTTCCCTGGTGTTTTCAGTGGTATCCGTCATGCTGCCCGTGATCCTGATCCTGCTGGCGGTAGCCTTTGTGGTGAAGCTGTTCCGGGACTGGCTGAATTAGCGGAGGAATGCCCGGAGGGGCATGGAAGACGGGCGCTGAGAGGGCCGGGAACGCCATTTTATGAGCAAAGGCAGGCGCACAGCGCCGGAGGGCGCGGCAGCGCGGCTTCGGGAATGGCGCTTGCAGAACTGCTGCAAAATAGATGAGCCATCGGGAAACCGATGGCTCATCATGAGGGGAGTATAAATATTATAAGGGGTGTAAGCAGATTAATGAAGGATTCCTGCTTACACTTAAATTATAGTATTTTTGCGTCGGAAAATCAATACTGAAATAGTACCAAAGTACCATGTATTTTTTCGCATAGTTATTGTGCGTTTTTGACATACTACCTTCTGTAACTGATAACCAGCAGGTAGCGGAAGCTCTGTCAGGTGTACGGAGCTGCCTGAAGTCAGGAGCTGCCTGGAGGCATGTGCTGCCCGACGGCAGCGGAAAAGAGGAATCATGGACAACAACAAGTACAACAATAGCACCAATTCTGAGAACTGCAAGAACAGCCAGAGCCAGAACAACCAGAATCAGAACAGCCAGAAGAACAACCAGAATAACCAGAACAAGAACAACAGCCAGAACCAGAACAGCCAGAACAACAACTACTAAGTATCCGGCGTGGGAACATCGGGGAGGAAATCTCTCCGGTGTTCCTATTTACATATTCTCGAAATAATTGTATACTTGAAATACTGTTACAACGAAATTGCCGATGACGGCTATGAGGGAGCCTATGAGAAGATTTGAGTTGATCGCCCCCTGCCACTTTGGAATGGAGGCGGTGCTGAAGCGGGAAATCGTCGACCTTGGGTATGATGTCACGGAGGTGGCGGATGGCCGGGTAACGTTTTCCGGCGATGAGGAAGCGCTGTGCCGCGCCAATGTGTTCCTGAGGACGGCGGAGCGGATCCTGATAAAGGTGGGAAGTTTTCACGCGGAGACCTTTGAGGAGCTTTTTCAGGGTACCCGGGCGCTGCCCTGGGAGGAGTACATACCGGCGGACGGAAAATTCTGGGTGACGAAGGCTGCCAGCGTGAAATCAAAGCTGTTCAGCCCCTCTGACATACAGTCCATCATGAAGAAAGCCATGGTGGAGAAGCTGAGGGAGCGCTATGGCATCCAATGGTTTAAGGAGGACGGGGAGAGTTTTCCTGTCCGGGCGTTCCTGATGAAGGATGAGGTGACGGTGGGCCTGGACAGCACGGGAGAGTCTCTTCACAAGAGGGGGTATCGAAAGCTGGCCGCCAGGGCGCCCATCGCGGAAAACCTGGCAGCGGCGCTGATCCTGCTGACTCCCTGGAACGGGGAGCGGATCCTGGTGGATCCCTTTTGCGGAAGCGGGACCATCCCCATCGAGGCAGCCATGATGGCGGCCGGGATCGCGCCTGGCGCCGGCAGAAGCTTCACAGCGGAAAATTGGGGCCATATCGTGGGGCGAAAGCTTTGGTACGAGGCGGTGGATGAGGCCGGGGAGCAGGCGGATCTCTCTGTGGATCCCGATATCCAGGGGTATGACATCGACGACTCCATGGTGGCTATCGCCAGGGAAAACGCAAAGCTTGCAGGAGTGGAAAAGCTGATCCACTTCCAGAGAAGGGGGATTGACCAGCTGAGTCATTCCAAAAAATACGGATTTCTCATTACCAATCCTCCCTACGGAGAGCGCCTTCAGGACAAGGAGGAAATGCCTGAGCTGTACCGGACGATCGGAGAGCGATTCAGGGCGCTGGATTCCTGGAGCATGTATCTGATCACTGCCTATGAAAACGCCGAGCAGGATATCGGGCGCAAGGCGGATAAAAACAGAAAGATATACAATGGCATGATGAAAGCTTACTATTATCAATTCCTGGGGCCTAAGCCGCCAAAATCAGGGAAAGCTGCCGGGCGGCATGAATAAGGCTCATGAATAAAGCTGGAGAAACGATGGATAAATTTAATATGCGGCTGTCACTCTGGCTGTGGGTGCTTCTCTGCGGGGCGTGTATGGCGGTGATGCTGTGGTATGCCTCCCAAAAGACGGTGGTCATCGCCGACGGGTCTCCGGAGCAGGCGGGGCTGTCCGGGGAAGCCGGGTACGGGGAACAGTGGACGGAGCTGACGTTTCAAAAGGAGCCCGGCATATCAGGAAGCTTTTGCGTTCCCCTGCCCCATGGGGTCAAACCGGAAAATGTGGTGGTGGAAAACCGATATCTGGAGCGGGAATTGTGGATCTATGTGCAGAGCGTGGAGACAGAATTTTATGAGACGAACGCGATCTTTGGGGATGTGGGCTGTATCCGGGGCGGGCACAGCGAGGAGTGGGGATCGGAGATCCTGCTGAAGCTGGAGATGGCGGATGTCCTGGAATACCACAACACCCTGGAGGGAAACTCTCTTACCATAGCTTACGGCGAGCCCTATGAAATATATGACCATCTTGTGGTGATCGACCCTGTGGGCGGCGGAAGCGAAAACGGGGCGGACGGGTACGGCATTTGCGAGAAGGAGCTGGCACTTGAGGTGGCAAGGCAGGTACAGCGGGATTTTGCGCTGCCGGGCGTAAGGCTGTATGTGACCAGGTCGGAGGACGTGGAGGTCAGCATGGAACAGCGGCTCCAACTGGCGGAAGCGGTCCATGCGGATCTGTATATCCGGATCGGGGCGGCGGAAGACCCGGAGGATCCGGGAACCTACGGTATCCGGGGGATTTATAACAAGGATTATTTTATTCCCGGGTTTGGGAATGCCGACCTGGCGGATATCGTGACAAGGGCGGTGACCGTGGCGTCCAGCAACCGGGCCGACGGGCTGGTGCCGGCGGAGGAGGGAAGTATCCTGAAGGAGTTAAAGATCCCGGCGATGGAGCTGTCCATGGGGTACCTGTCCAACCCCCAGGAGGAAGATCTGCTGGAACGGGAAACCTATCGGGCCAGGCTGGCGGAAGGTATCATAAACGCCATCGGGGAAGCATGTGAAAGGCTGGAGCGGCCGGAAGAGGAATGAGGCTTTTGGACGCCGGGGAAGAGCGAAGGAAGGAGAAAGCGGATGAGTGGGATCAGAAGGATCCTGTTTGCCACAGGAAATCAGGGAAAGCTGCGGGAGATCAGAGATATTATGGAGGACACGGGGGTTGAGGTGTATTCCATGAAGGAGGCCGGTATAGAGGCGGAGATCGTGGAAGACGGCGCCACTTTTACGGAAAACGCGCTGATCAAGGCGCGGACGGTGGCAAAAGCCGCGAAAGCGCCTGATACCGCAGTCCTTGCGGATGATTCAGGGCTTGTGATCGACGCTTTGGACGGCGAGCCCGGGATCTATTCCGCCAGGTATATGGGGGAGGATACCTCTTATGATGAGAAAAACAGGAATCTGATCCGGCGGCTCGAGGGGGTCCCGGAGGAGAAGAGGACCGCACGTTTTGTCTGCGCCATCGCCGCCGTGCTGCCGGACGGCAGGGAGTTTACGGTCCAGGATACCATTGAGGGCCGGATCGGGTATGAGCAGAAAGGGGAAGGCGGGTTTGGATACGACCCTATTTTTTATGTGCCGGAGTTTGGCAGGACCACCGCGGAAATGACCCCGGAGGAAAAGAACCGGGTGAGCCACAGAGGGAAAGCGTTGGAGCATATGAAAGAGGTACTCAGGGAAAATGAAGGTTTTGGTCGTAAGTGACACACACAGAAAAAATGAAAATTATTTCCGGGTGGTGGAGCTGGAAAAGCCGGATATGGTGATCCACTGCGGGGACGCGGAGGGCAGCGAATACGCGCTGACCGAGGCGGCGGACTGTCCTGTGTACATAGTGCTCGGCAACAATGATTTCTTTTCCAGGCTGCCCAGGGAGATAGAATTGGATATCGGCCCGTACAAAGTGTGGGTGACCCACGGCCATAACTATTATGTCTCCATGGGAAATGAGCACATTCGCCGGGAAGCTTTGGTCAAGGGGGTGGACGTGGTGCTGTATGGCCATACCCACAGGCCCGTGGTGGATCGGTCCGGGAAGGTCACGGCGGTGAATCCGGGAAGCCTCTCTTATCCCAGGCAGGAGGGGAGAAGGCCCTCTTATGTCCTTATGGAGCTGGGGGAGAAGAATAAGCTGCAATTTCAGATCAAATATCTCTGAGCGGCGTGGGCTGAACTGTTGCTTTGGGTCAATTTTGCCAATTTTGCCGGTCAATTTTGCGGGAGACGCGGGGCTTGACAGAATAGGCGGGAATACGCTATAATGGGCGGGTATCCGGAAGATGCGAAAGGGCATGGCCGGATGGATGCCGGGGTGTGGCTCAGCTTGGCTAGAGCGCCTGGTTTGGGACCAGGAGGCCGCAGGTTCGAATCCTGTCACCCCGATTTTCTTGTTGTTTTTTTAGTGGGGCTGTCTTCCGGCTAAGCATTTTTAGCTAGTGTGACAGCCCCCCTCTTTTGCTTCCCGCGGGCAGCGGGCCAGGCGGACGCGCCTGCACGGCCATCTGGCGGCTGCGGCGGGGGGGAGTTGGCTGGCCGGGGGAGGATCCGCAGAGGACCCGCAGAAAATCCGCAGACGGCTGCCCTGTCCCTGGGCGCTTGCGGGAAGAATGGACCGGAACGGGGCTCCCGGGAGCGGAATGGAGGTCATGGAGAATGGAAGATGCCCAAAAGACACAGCTGTTTGAACGTATGCCGATCCCAAAGGCGGTGATGAAGCTGGCGGTGCCGACGATCGTCAGCTCTCTTGTGATGGTGATCTATAATCTTGCCGACACTTATTTTGTGGGGATGCTGAACGATCCCGTACAAAACGCGGCGGTGACGCTGGCGGCGCCTGTGCTGTTGGCGTTTAACGCGGTCAACAACCTGTTCGGCGTGGGCGCTTCCAGCATGATGAGCAGGGCTCTTGGGCGAAAGGATCATGAGACTGTGTACGGCAGCTCCGCGCTGGGATTCTACTGCGCGTTGTTTTCCGCCGTCCTGTTTTCCCTGCTTTACACGGTTTTCCGCGAGCCGTTCCTGGATGTCTTGGGGGCGGACGGGATCACGGTGGAGGCCACCGCCGCGTACCTGAAGTGGACCGTATCTTTCGGGGCCGTCCCGTCCATCCTGAACGTGGTGATGGCATATCTGGTGCGGAGCGAGGGTTCTTCCCTCCACGCGAGCATCGGCACGATGAGCGGCTGTATTCTCAATATATTGCTGGATCCGGTCTTTATCCTGCCCTGGGGGCTCGGCATGGGAGCCGCGGGCGCGGGGCTCGCGACTTTCCTTTCTAACTGTGCCGCCTGCGCTTATTTCTTTCTCTTATTGTTCGTAAAGCGGGGAAAGACTTACGTCTGCATCAGCCCCGCGAAGCTTAGGTTCCGGCGGCCTGTCCTCATGGGGATCTGCGCGGTCGGGATCCCCGCCGCCATCCAGAATCTCCTGAACGTGACCGGAATGACGGTGCTGAACAATTTTACTTCTTCCTTCGGCTCCGACGCCGTGGCGGCTATGGGGATCGCCCAGAAGATAAATATGGTCCCGGTACAGATCGCGCTGGGGTTTTCCCAGGGTATCATGCCGCTGGTGGGATACAGCTACGCGGCGGGCGACACGGCCCGGCTAAAAAATTCGATTCTGTTTGCGGGGAAGATCATCATGGCATTTATGGCGGTGGTGACGGTGGGGTATTACGCGGGGGCCGGGACCCTGTCCGCTCTGTTTATGGAAAACCCTGCCGTGGTGGCATACGGCACAAGGTTCCTGCGGGGGCTTTGCCTGGCTATGCCGTTCCTCTGCATGGATTTCCTGGGGGTGGGTGTGTTCCAGTCCTGCGGGCTTGGCAGGAACGCCCTGTTGTTTGCGGTTTTGCGGAAGATCGTGCTGGAGATCCCGGCCCTGTTCGTGCTGAATGCGCTTTTTCCGCTGTATGGCCTCGCTTACGCGCAGTTTGCGGCGGAAGTGGTGCTGGCCGCCGCGGCCGACATCGTGTTGTGGAGGCTGATCAAAAAGCTGGAAAGCGGAGAGAAGGCCGGGGCCCAGGCGTGAGGAAACCCTGGCGCCGCCGAGGGAAACGGCTGGCCGTTCGTCCGCCCGCCCAGAGGGAAATTGTGCGGAAAGGATTGCGTTTTGGGGAGCAGGTGTTATAATTTTCGTAGCAGTTCAGCCGGTTGACGTGTTCAGGGAAAAATCGTGCTCGCACGAATTTTCCGCTGGATACGGCAGCTGAGGGAACGCCGTTTTATGCGCAAAGACGGGTGCACAGCGCCGGGAAGCGCGGCTTCGGGAATGGCGCGGGCTGAGCTGTTGCGAATTTCGGAACAGGAGAACGGGTGTATATCGAAAGGGGTATAGGCTGTGAAGAACAGAGGATCGATGAAAGCGGCGGTGTTTGTCCTGTGTGTGCTTCTGGCATGTAGTCTGGCCGGGGTTCCTTCTCTGGCAGAGGAAAGCCAGGATGGCCTTTTTACGGAAGAAGAGCAGGAATATATTGACAGGGGCGAAACGCTGAAAGTGGGGTACGTCAGAGACCGCAGGCCGGTGTCCTTTCAGGGGAAAGACGGGGAGCTGACGGGCATCTCCAGGTTCATATTTGACCGGATTGCGGAGATCAGCGGCCTGAAATTCGAATATGTGGAGCTCCCGGAGGGAGACGTCACTTATGAGTACCTTTGGCAGGAGGAGTTCGACCTTGTCACCGGAGTGGAATACAACAAGGAAAATCAGATGGCCAAGGGGATCCTGATGAGCGATCCCTATCTGTCCAGCCGGAAAGTGATCGCGGCGAACGACGGCCTGAGCTTTAAGCCGGACGCTTCCTATAAGGTGGCCATTTCCACAGGCTCACAGACCATAAAGAAGGTGATAAGGGCGCAGTTCCCCAATTTCGAGCTGGTGGATTATCCCACCATCGAGGCATGTTTTGACGCGGTGTACCGGGGAGAGGCGGACCTTCTGATGCAGAACCAGTACGTGGTGGAGTATTGGCTCTACAAACCCATCTATAAGGATCTTGTAGTCATTCCAGTGATGGAGATGAGCGACCAATTGTGCTTTTCCGCGGTGACGCCGCTGGTGGACACCAATGACGAGGTGTGGCGGCAGAAGGAACTGCAGATTTCCATCATCAATAAGGCGATCGGCAGGATGTCGGACGGAGAAGTCGCAGGCTATATCATCGCGGCGACTCTTGAAAATATGTATGAATATACAGTCCTTGATTTTATGTACCAGCACCGCTACGCGCTTATCCTGCTGGTGATAGCGTCTGTGCTGATCGGCGTTCTTGTGTATGTGAACGTGGCCTTTCGGATCCGGGCTATCAACGCCCGGGCGGACGCCAAGGCGAAGGGGGATTTCCTCTCCGCGATGAGCCATGAGATCCGCACACCCCTGAACGGGCTGATCAGCCTGAATTACCTGATGTCTCAGAATGTGGACGACCGGGAGAAGATAACGGAGTACCTGCGGCAGTCCTCCACGGCGGCGGAGTATCTGCTCTCGCTGGTAAACAATGTGCTTGACATGTCAAAGCTTCAGGCGCATGAGCTGGAGCTGGAGCAGAAGCCGGTGGACCTTGGCCTGCTGTTCGGCACGGTGGAATCGGTGGAAAGGGTCGGCATGGAGAGCAAGGGGATCCGCCTGCAGGCGGATGTGGAGCTTTCCTGGCCCGGGATCCTCGGGGACGCGATCCGGATCCAGCAGGTGCTTCTCAATCTCCTGGACAATGCCCGCAAATATACGGGCCAGGGCGGCAGCGTCACCCTGACGGCAAGGCAGAGCGAAAAGGAAGACGGGGATATCCTGACAAAGGTACAGGTTGCCGACAATGGCCGCGGTATGAGCGAGGAGTTCCAGAAGAAGATATTTACCCCTTTTACCCAGGAGCGGAAGACGGTTTCACAGGGAAACCAGGGAACGGGGCTGGGACTGTCCATCTGTCTGCTTTTGGCCGAGCGCATGGGCGGGAGCCTGAGTGTGGAAAGCAAGCTTGACGAGGGGAGCTGCTTTACTTTTCTCTTTACGGCAAAGCCCGTTGCCCTGAGCCAGGAGGCGGATCCTGACGGGCTGGACGCGGACGGAGGCGGAGAGGAGAAAAAGCCGAAGATCCTGATCGTGGAAGACAATGAACTGAATGGCCAGATCCTGATGGAACTGCTGGAGGGAGAGGGCTTTGAAGTCCTGCATGTGGAGAACGGGAAGAAGGCGGTGGAAGCGTTCGAGGCGTCAGGGATAGGGGAGTTTGGCATTATCCTGATGGACCTCCTGATGCCGGAAATGAACGGATTCGAGGCTGCCAGGGCGATCCGCGGGCTGGATCGGGCGGACGCGGGGAAGGTAAAGATCTTCGCCAGCACCGCAAACACCTTTCAGGAAGACAGGGAGAAAGCGTTTGCCAGCGGGATGGATGACTTTATCACAAAGCCTATCGATATCAAGGAGCTTTTAAAAAAGCTGCACATTTAGAGAGAGACGGCCGCCGATATTTGGATCTGGATAAGACGCGGGCAGATTGGGGCTCATCTGTTTTAGGGCGCGGGCTGAACCGTTGCCTGGATAGGCGGAACGGGGCAGACCGCGGATTGTTTTTCGATGATGAAGAGGGCATGATTTTTGCTGGTAAAGACTGGCAAATCGATGTATATAAAGGGATGTATATAGAGAAGGGGAAACCGGTGTATCCAAATAAACAGGAAGCGTTAAGATTATTAAAGGAAGCGGAAACAATGAATCCCGGGGCATGGGTAAATCATAGCATAACTGCCGCGCATTGCGCGGAAAAGATTGCGGTACGGTGTGAAGGAATGAATGCGGACAAGGCGTATGTCTTGGGCCTGCTTCATGACATCGGCAGGAGATTTGGAGTCCATCACCTGAAACATGTGTTCGATGGCTATTCCTATATGATGTTCCTTGGATATGACGAGGTCGCCAGAATCTGTCTATCACATTCGTTTATTAACCAGACTGTCGATGAGTATGTCGGTAGGTTTGATACGACTGAAGAAGAACTGCAAATGATTCGCAGCAGGCTAAAAGAAATGGTTTATAACGATTACGATAAGCTGATCCAGTTGTGCGATTCCATTGCGGGTGCGGAAGGCGTAATGGATATGGAAGATAGATTGATGGATGTGAAGCGCAGATACGGTATGTATCCACAGGTCAAATGGGATGCCAACTTGGCTTTAAAGAGCTATTTTGAGGAAAAGATGCGGCAGGATTTATATGAGGCGGTGGAAAAGAACAGCTTCAAGCCCTGCTTCAGCCTTTTATGATTCCAAACCAGCGGAACGCCTCACAGATAGCGTATACCTATTGGATAGTGGAGTAAAACGCACAAAATCCGAACACTGACAACATGCAATGTTCGGATTTGCATAATTTAATGGAACAAAACGCACAAAATCCGAACGTTGACAACTGCCAATGTTCGGATTTTCCCGATTAAGTGGAGCATACGGGATTCGAACCCGTGGCCTTTACAATGCGAATGTAACGCGCTCCCAACTGCGCTAATGCCCCGAAATGAGATACTGATACTGTCTGAAGAAAGCGGATGGAGCATACGGGATTCGAACCCGTGACCTCCACACTGCCAGTGTGGCGCGCTCCCAGCTGCGCTAATACCCCGGAAAAACGGATGGTACCGACGGGGATCGAAGGGCGCCGGGCGCCCGTTTTGTCTCCCGCTGTCTTTTATTATAACACGATAAGCGGAGAAATCAAGCTCTAAAATAAGAAAAGAATATTTATTGACTTGGGGAACCGATTATTTTAAAATAAGGGCAGCAGTTCATACAGAGAGAGCAGGAGGATACACTGGGATGAAATCTTCAGAAATGGCAAGGATCAACAAGACAACGGTTTTATGCCATGGCGTGATCTGCGGGGTCATCAGCATGGCATATCTGCTGGAAGTATTCAAGGGGAGCAGGACTGTCCTGTATTTTATGATGATCGCTTTGCTGGCCCTCGGGCCTGTGGCCGCGGAGGTCATGGTCTATAAGAAGGACCCGGAGTGCCAGTGGCTGAAAAAGCTGGTGGCCTACGGTTATGCCCTTCTCTACGCGGTGGCGGTGTTTACCACTCACAGTAAGCTGCCCTTTACCTATATTCTGCCCATGCTCATTGTGATCACGCTTTACGGAGACCTGAAATACTGCCTGCGGGTCGGTGTGGGAGGCGTCCTGATCAATGTGGCGGATGTGGCTTATAAGGCGCTGACCGTGGGTTACAGTCAGGAGGATATCCCGGATCTGGAGATCCGTCTGCTGGTCATGGCGGTCATTGTGGCCTATCTTGTGGTCACCAGCAAGATCACGGGGCAGATCAATCTGGAAAAGCGCCAGGAACTGGCGGCGGAGAAAGAAAAAATAGAGCAGCTGCTGAGCCAGGTCATGCGCTTGACCGGGGAACTGTCGGGAGGCGTGGAGCGGGTGGATGAGCACATGGGCCGGCTGGATAGGTCCGTGGGAGAGATGGCGGCGGCTATGGAAGAGGTAGCCACGGGAACCCAGGAGACGGCGGAGTCCGTGCAGAACCAGCTGACGCAGACGGAAGAGATCCAAAAGCTGATCGACGAGGTCGGCCAGGTGGGGCTTTATATTCGGAACAATATGGATACGGCCAACGACAAGGTGCAGAGCGGTGTCGCCAGCGTGGAGTCTCTGTCTGCCCAGGCGAGACAGTCGCGGGAATCTAACGGCACGGTTGTCCGGCTGATGGAGGAACTGCGGGAGCAGGCGGAAAAAATGAATGAGATCGTGGCGCTGATCACCGGTATTGCCAACAGGACCAGTATGCTGGCGCTCAATGCCAGCATAGAGGCGGCTCGGGCCGGTGAGGCGGGCAGCGGGTTTGCCGTGGTGGCAAAGCAGGTGGCGGAGCTGTCGGATCAGACAAAGGAGGCTACGGTAAATATTACGGGCCTGATCGGCACGGTGACGAAGGAATTGAAGCAGGTGACGGCGGCCGTGGAGGTGGTGGAAGAGAACGCGGTGGCCCAGGATGAGAAGACGGGAGAGCTGGGCAGGAGCCTCAATGATATCATGGATATGACCACCAGGATCGCGGAGAAGACTTCCGGGCTGGAAAAGATGATCGAAAAGCTGGCTGCCGCCAACGGGGATATCGTTCAGAACATTCAGGTGATATCCGCTGTCACGGAGGAAGTCACGGCCCATTCCAGCGAGACTCTGGACACCTGTAAGGAAAATCAGAAGATCGTGGATGAAGTCAGCAAGATTGCGGTGTATTTGAATGAAAGCGCCGGGAAATTAAAGGACGCCCAGGCGCGATAGGAGGTATGGGATGAACGAAGTTTTAAAAGCGATGGAACAGCGTTTTTCCACCAGGGGCTACACGGAGGAAAAACTTACGGCGGCAGAGTTGGACTGCCTGATCCGGGCGGGGCTGCAGGCGCCTACGGCCGCCAACCGCCAGGAGATCCACATCACTGTGGTGAAGGGGGACGCCCCTGTCCTGGCAGAGATCGAGAGGGACAAGAACCGGGATGGGGGGATCGAAAACCTTCCTCACAACTTTTACTATGAGGCGCCGGTGGTTTTGATGCTGAGCGCGGAAAAGGCGTTTTCCTGGGGCAAGCTGGATGCGGGCATCGCGGTGGAAAATATTGCGCTGGCGGCGGAGGGCCTTGGCCTGGGAAGCCTGATCATCGGCTGTATCAAGGATACCCTGTCAGGGGAGAAGAAAGACTATTTTGCCAGGGAGCTGAAGCTGCCGGAGGGCTATGAGTTTGAGATCGCAATTGCCGTGGGGCACAAAGCGGCCTCCAAGGAACCCCACGAGTACAGCGTGGAGAAGAACGTCACATATCTATAAAAATGGTAAAAGTTCAGCCCGCGCCGTATTCAACTCGGTAATGTCGATGTTCTCCCGGCAGACCGCCTCTGCACGTCGGCACTAAAGCGCCAAAGGACAGGCGCTTGCGAGGTACTTACGGGCAGGCACGTCTTATGTGCCTTGGGTCCGGTTACGTGCGGAGCAACCTGCCGAAGATCCGGCAGCAACCTGCAGAAGGTTCCGCAGCTAGCGGAAGCATGTCTGTCGGGAGAACATTGGCAGGGCCGGGCATGACTTGCAAGAGAAAGGCTGAACTGTTGCAAAAAGGTTACCAAAAATGTTTTATATTCTGCAAAAAAAAATGTTTTATATTCTGCAAAAATCAGTTGACAACTTTAGGGCAATCAGTTAAAATACTTCTTGTCGGTCTGTTTGCGGACCAAAAGCGTGTCCGTAGCTCAGCTGGATAGAGCAACGGCCTTCTAAGCCGTGGGTCGGGGGTTCGAATCCCTTCGGGCACATTGTGTCTGTTTTGCACATTTTGATAGAATATTGCGGTGGGTATAGCGCAGTTGGTTAGCGCGCCAGATTGTGGCTCTGGAGGCCCAGGGTTCGAATCCCTGTATC
>CANPYT010000057.1 GCA_947588705.1 uncultured Acetatifactor sp.
TGCAGGACTATTTGTTATAATTCACGATCTGGCCAAAGTCCGGCTTCAGGGACGCGCCGCCCACAAGCCCGCCGTCGATATCGGGCTGCGCAAACAGCTCCGGTGCGCTGGAAGCAGACACGCTGCCGCCGTACTGGATACGGATAGCCGCCGCCGTCGCCTCGTCATAGATCTCCCCGATACAGTCGCGTATCGCCTTGCAGACTTCCTGCGCCTGGTCGGTGGTAGCCACTTTTCCGGTGCCGATGGCCCAGATGGGCTCATAGGCGATCACTGCGGCCGCAGCCTGCTCCGCTGTCACATTCAGGAACGCGATCTTTATCTGCTGACGGATAAAGTCGATGGTCACGCCCTGCTCCCGCTGGGTGAGGGTCTCGCCGCAGCAGATGATGGGAGTGAGGCCATGCTCAAATGCCTTTAAAACCTTCTTATTCACAGTCTCGTCGGTCTCCGCAAAATATTCCCTGCGCTCGGAATGGCCGATGATCACATACTTCACACCCGCGTCGGTGAGCATATCCGGAGCGATCTCGCCTGTATAGGCGCCTTTCTCCTCAAAGTACATGTTCTCCGCCCCGATCTGGATGTTCGTACCCTTTACCGCCTCCACCGCGGGAATAATGTCGATGGCGGGCACACAGAACACTACGTCCACATCGTCATTTTTCACCAGGGGCTTCAGCGTCTCGATTAAATTAACTGCCTGGCTGGGAGTCATGTTCATCTTCCAGTTCCCGGCTATGATTTTCTTTCTTGCCATGATATTTCCCTCGATTACTATTTTATATACTTATTTATCGTCCGCTGCCGCAACTCACGGCGTTGCGGGGTCGATGCCGGTTTTATTTATCGTCCGCTGCCGCAACTCACGGCGTTGCGGGATCGATGCCGGTTTTATTTGTCGTCCGCTGCCGCAACTCACGGCGTTGCGGGATCGATGCCGGTTTTATTTGTCGTCCGCTGCCGCAACGCCGGGAAGGGTCTTGCCCTCCAGGAACTCCAGGGATGCGCCGCCGCCGGTGGAAATGTGGCTCATCTTATCGCCAAAGCCAAGCTGGTTTACAGCCGCCGCGGAGTCGCCGCCGCCGATGATGGTAGTCGCGTCGGTCTCTGCCAGCGCCTTTGCCACGGCGATCGTTCCCGCCGCCAGGGTGGGATTCTCAAACACGCCCATAGGCCCGTTCCAGACAACAGTCTTCGCGCTCTTTACCGCGTCGGCAAACAGCTTCTGGGTCTTGGGGCCGATGTCCAGGCCCTCCATATCTGCGGGGATCTTATCCGCATCCACATAGGAGATCTCCACAGGCCCGTCGATGGGATCGGGGAAGCTCTTTGCAATAGTGGTATCGATGGGAAGCAGCAGCTTCTTTCCAAGCTTCTGCGCCTTCTCCATCATCTCCTTGCAGTATCCGATCTTCTCGTCATCCACAAGGGAATTGCCCACTTCCATACCCTGCGCCTTCAAGAAAGTATACGCCATGCCGCCGCCGATGATCAGCGTATCGCACTTCTCCAGCAGGTTGGAGATCACGTTCAGCTTGTCAGCAACCTTCGCGCCGCCAAGGATCGCCACGAAAGGTCTCACAGGGTTCTCCACCGCGTTGCCAAGGAAATTGATCTCCTTCTGCATCAGATATCCCACTACGTTCTCTCCGCCCTTCGCCGTGATGAACTTGGTCACGCCCTCCACGGAAGCATGGGCTCTGTGGGAAGAACCGAAAGCATCGCAGACATACAGGTCCGCCAGGTCAGCCAGCTCCTTACTGAACTGCTCGCCGTTCTTGGTCTCCTCGGAACCGCGGAAACGGGTGTTCTGGAGCAGGACCACATCGCCGTCCTTCATGGCCTCCACAGCCTTGGTCGCTTCCTCGCCGGTCACATTGTAATCTTTTACGAACACTACCTCTTTGCCCAGCTTCTCGGACAGCCTCTTCGCCACGGGGGCCAGGGACTCGCCCTCGTTGGGGCCGTTCTTTACCTTGCCAAGATGAGAGCAGAGGATCACCCTGCCGCCGTCGTTGATCAGCTTCTGAATGGTGGGAAGCGCCGCCACGATACGGGTCTCATCGGTGATCTCGCCGTTCTTCAGGGGAACGTTAAAATCGCACCTCACCAGCACTCTCTTTCCTGTTGCGTTGATATCGTCAACAGATTTCTTATTTAAGCCCATTTTATTCCTCTTTCCGCTGCCTGCCGCAGCACATTATTTCCCCCGCGCCCTTCTGCCGGGGTCCGCCGCAAGACCCGTTCCGGTCCGTGCCTTTTTGAAAAAAGGGCCCGATCCAACAGACCGGACCCTTTATAGGCCATTGTTTCCTTCGGTTTAGCCAAGCTCGCTGAAATACTTGATGGTACGAACCATCTGGGAAGTATAGCTGTTCTCGTTGTCGTACCAGGACACAACCTGTACCAGGGAATTTCCGTCTTCCATCTTGGAAACCATGGTCTGGGTCGCGTCGAAGATGGAACCGTAGGTGCTTCCGACAATATCGGAAGATACGATCTCGTCCTCGTTATAGTCAAAGGACTCTGTCTTGGCAGCCTTCATCGCTGCGTTGATGCCCTCCTTGGTGACCTCGCCCTTGACAACAGCCACCAGGATCGTGGTGGAGCCGGTAGGGGTGGGAACACGCTGTGCGGAACCGATCAGTTTGCCGTTCAGTTCAGGGATCACCAGGCCGATGGCCTTAGCGGCGCCGGTGCTGTTGGGAACGATATTGATCGCGCCCGCGCGGCTTCTTCTCAGGTCGCCCTTTCTGTGCGGGCCGTCAAGGATCATCTGGTCGCCGGTGTAAGCGTGTACCGTGGTCATGATACCGCTCTGGATCTCCGCGAAGTCATTCAGGGCCTTCGCCATGGGCGCCAGGCAGTTGGTGGTGCAGGAAGCGGCGGAGATAACGGTATCCTCGGGCTTCAGCGTCTTATGGTTTACATTGTATACGATGGTAGGAAGGTCATTTCCTGCGGGAGCAGAGATAACAACCTTGCGGGCGCCTGCGGTGATATGGGCGCTTGCCTTATCCTTGGAAGTATAGAAACCGGTACACTCCAGGACTACGTCTACCTTCAGTTCGCCCCAGGGAAGCTTGGACGCGTCCGCCTCCTTGTAAATGGTAATGGTCTTGCCGTTCACGGTGATGTTATCCTCACCGGCAACTACGGAATCAGCATACTTGTACTTTCCCTGAGAGGAATCATACTTTAACAGATGCGCCAGCATCTTGGGGCTGGTCAGGTCGTTGATCGCAACTACCTCATACCCTTCCGCGTCAAACATCTGTCTGAATGCCAGACGGCCGATACGGCCGAAACCGTTGATTGCTACTCTTACTGCCATTTTCGTCTCCTCCTGAAAATTTTTATATTTTTTGACTCCGCTGGCAGCTCCTGCCAGATTGTCAAAATTTTATCAGCAAAGATATTTTACATAATTTCCCGGTATAATTCAAGATGTAAATAAAAAATAATTCCTGTTTGTCCGGAAAATTTACAGATTGTTTATAAATGTGCTATACTATATCCATATATCATGCCCTGAGGAGGAGAAACTTATGCAGATCAAAGCAGACTGCCACTTGCATTCCTGTCATTCCGGCGATTCCGACGCTTCCATGGAGGAAATGGTGCTCGAGGGGATCCGTCTCGGACTGGACACGATGTGCTTCACGGAACATCACGACATCGGCCTCCCCGATTCGCCGGACGGCCCCGGAGACCTGTTCCTGCTGGAGACGGATCCCTACCTCTATGACCTGGCCCGGCTGAAGGAAAAATACAGCGGGAAGATACGGCTGCTGTTCGGGGTGGAACTTGGGCTCCAGGGGGAGTTTTTCCGCCCCATATCCGTATACGCAAAATCTTATGAATTTGATTTCATCATCGGCTCTTCCCACGTCTGCCACGGCAAAGACCCCTATTATCCCGACTTTTACGAGGGCCGCGGCGAAGAAGACGCCTACCGGGAATACTTTGAATCCGAGCTGGAAAATATCAGGAAATTTACCTGTTACGACGTGTACGGCCACCTTGACTATGTAACCCGCTACGGGCCCAACAGGGACCGGGAATACAGCTACGAAAAATATCGGGATATCATAGACGAGATCCTGCTGTGCCTGATCCGGAAGGAAAAGGGGCTGGAAATCAACACAGGCGGCCTGAGCCAGGGTATGCGGGATCTCCACCCCTGCCAGGACATCCTGAAGCGCTACCGGGAGCTGGGCGGGGAGCTCGTCACCATCGGCTCGGACGCCCATTCCCCGGAAGCTGTGGCCTCCGGCTTTGACCGGGCGGCCCAGGCCCTGCTTTCCTGCGGCTTCCGGTATTATGCCGTCTTTGAAAAGCGCTCGCCGGAGTTCCTAAAGCTTTGACCCCAAAGGGCCCTCATCTGCACAGCACCACGATCTCTTTGGGCGTGGTCTGGGCGGGGATGCTCCTGGTGGAAGTCTCGTAGACCACCACCAGGTCATGCTCCGCAGGGCTTCCCTGAAAATACTGGTTGTTGGTGGTCCTGATATCCACGGAGCCGTCCAGCTTCAGCTGTAATGTCTGCTCCTGATTCACCAGATCCCGTCCATACCAGCTCACATCCACAATCCGGCTGGTCTTGTTCCTGGCCGCCGCCACCGCGTTGTACTGAGGCGGGTAGATCAGGATCATGGGCGCGTCCGCCAGGTACCAGAAGGTAACGTCCATTCCCACGGACAACGTCTCAAAATCCACCACAAAGGCGGCGGGCGTCAGGATCACGTTGACGGTATCCCCCGCTTCTGTCTCCAGCGTCACAAACAGCATACACCCGTTGGCCCTGCGGCCTCCCTGACGGACGGGCATCATATCCACGATCGTTCCGCTCACACTGCCGAACCGAGGCGTACTCCCGTTTTCTCTTCCGTTTTGAAACCCGAAATCCATCTGCGCTTCCTCCGCATCGACTGACATTCTGCTCTCATTCTATTTCTATGCAGCCTGCTTCCCCGCCGTGCAGGTCCCGGCCTCACAGGATGGTCCCGCCGCCCACCACATAGCCGTTTTGGTAAAACACTACCGCCTGTCCTGGCGTGGCGGCCCTCACCGGGCGCACGAACAGGCAGCGCACCCTTCCTCCGGACATCTTTTCGATCACACAGTCCTCGCCCCCGTGATTGTACCGTATCTTCGCCCGGACCTGCATGGGCTCCGTCAGATCCTCTACCGCCATATAGTTTACCCTGTCGCAGACCACCTCAGAACAGAGCACATCCTCCCCGCTTCCAACCACCACCTCGTTGGTCTCCGGCCGGATCTTTGTCACAAAGACCCGCTCCCCCATAGGCAGTTCCAGCCCCCGCCGCTGGCCTACGGTGTAATGCGTGATCCCCTTATGGCGGCCCAGCACCTTCCCGGAGCGATCCACGAAATCCCCGGGCCCCGGCACCCGTTCCCCCGCCTCCCTGTCAATAAAGCCCGCGTAGTCGTCATCCGGCACGAAGCAGATCTCCTGGCTGTCCGGCTTGTCCGCCACCGCAAGCCCGGCGCTCCTGGCGATCTTTCGGATCTGATCCTTTGTATATTCCCCAACGGGCATCAGCGTCCGCGAAAGCTGCTCCTGAGTGAGGCTGTACAGCGCGTAGGTCTGGTCCTTGGCCGCCGTCACGGAATTTTGGAGCGCAAGCCTCCCCCCCGGCAGCTCCGCGATCCTGGCATAATGCCCCGTTGCGATATAATCTGCGCCGATCTGCAGGCTCCGGGAAAGCAGCGCCTCCCACTTCACATACCGGTTACAGGCAATACAGGGATTGGGGGTGCGGCCCCGCAGATATTCCTCCACAAAGTAATCGATCACCCTCTCCTGAAATTCCTGCCGGAAGTTCATCACATAGTGGGGGATCCCAAGCTGCTCCGCCACGCGCCGGGCGTCTTCCACCGCGGAGAGCCCGCAGCAGCCTCCCCTGGCCTGCACGGCGTCCCGGGCCTCCTCCTGCCAGATCTGCATGGTGACTCCGATCACCTCATATCCCTGCTCTTTTAAAAGGAAGGCAGCCACGGAGGAATCCACGCCCCCGGACATGCCGACTACCACTTTTTTCTTCATATCGATATCGGCCCCCTGTTTCAGGTACAGTATAATACACGCCGTACCCGCAGGTCAATCCCTCCGCTCCCTCGGCTGTTCCGTTTCCCGCGTTTCCTGTGTTTCCTGTGTTCCCCATATTTCCCGCATTTCCCGTGTTTCCTGTGTTCCCTGTGTTCCCTGCGTTTCCCGCTCCTTTTTCCGTCTGCCTCCCTTTCCCTCCAGCCGCCGGATCGCCTTGTCCAGCCCCTTATAGAGCAGGGCCGCCAGCATCACCAGCCCGCCGGCCGGGACCAGCAGGGCTCCCACAAGGGCCATACCCAGGACCAGTAGTAAATACAGTAAAGACTGCCTGATAAATGATCGCATTTCCTCTCCTCTGCCATGACCTCATGGCCTGCCTGCCGTTTCCCCATCCCCCCGCCGCACGATCCGGTAATATACCCGGGATGTCTGCTGATAACAGACCACATACACCGCCGCAAAGAAAGAAGCGACCACCAGGGCGCTGGCGTAGAGTATCCCGGTCTCATAGAAATATATGGCCCCCAGCAGGACACACAGAGCCCGCGCCGCTACCAGCGTGTGTATCAGCGCCGCGCCAAGCGGCAATAGGAACACCAGCCTCATCTGGCTCCGTATCGTCCTGCGGATCTCTGCGTCCGACATTCCCACCTTCTGCATGATCTCAAAATTCACCCTGTCCTCCACGCCCTCGGAAATCTGTTTGTAATACAGGATCGCCAGCAGGCACATCAGGAAGATCAGCCCGAAAAACATGCCCACAAACAGCAGGCTGCCATAAGAGCTTTTCAGATCGGCGACACGCCCTCTGTGATCCAGGAAGGAGGCAAATCCCGTCCGCCCGGACACTTCGCCGGAAAGCGCCGCTAAAAAGGCGTCTATGGCCTCCGGCTCCCCTTTGGGTTCCAGGCCGCAGTAATAGAGATAATTCCCATCTGCCTCCACCCCCAGGCAGGCTGCCATCTCCTTCAGTTCCCCCTTATCCGCCGCCACGATCACATAGGAATAGGGATCCGCGTTGTTGGAGCCCGCCTTCTCACGGGCCCGACAGGCATCAGGTTCCCGTTTTACCCGGAAGCTCCGGCTTCCCAGCGTCACGTTCTCCCATCCCTGCGCCATCCCGTCGGAACACAGCAGCACTTCTCCCGGCTGAAGCGTCTCCCTCTCCCCTTCCAGACGATCATACTCCTCTATGGTCATCAGGAGCACTTCCGCGTTCCGCGCCTCTTTCCAGTTCTGTTCCTCCGCCTGGGCTCGATTGGAAAACACATTCCCCAGGCGCAGGGCGTCCACCGTCACAGACGCATAATCCACATATTCCTCCAGCATCACCCCATTTTCTTCCGCCAGCTCCTCCGCCCTTTTTCCAAGCTCTTCCCGATCACCGGGCGCCTCCCCCAGAAATACGATCTCTACATTTTTCTCACAGACATGATCCAGGATAGAATCCATCCCCAGGCTCACCGCCATGGTACAGACCCCGGTGATAATGACCATGGTCAGGAAAATGCAGATGTTGGAGAGGCTGGCGGCGCTCCGCTTCATGCGGAAGAGCATCCCGGACACCGTAATAAAACAATCCGGCCTGTAATACAGACGCTTTCTTTTCTTTATCGCGTTCAGCAGGGCGATGCTGCCTGATGTAAAGAGAAAATACGTCCCAAGGATCACAAGGAACACTTCGACGAAAAAGTTCGTGAATATCATGTTGTCAAAATGTGTGCGGAGGGCAAGATAATAGCCGCCTCCCAGAGCCAGGACCCCCGCCGCCGTCCAGAGCGGCAGCAGACGCTTTGGTTTCTCTCCTCTCTTTTCCTCTTCCATGAGTTCCACGGGCCTCGCCCGGCCCACCTGCACCAGATCGACCGACAGATTCAGCAGCGTGACCGCTCCATAAAACAGCAGCGTATCCGGAATCGAATCAAGGTTTACAGAAAAATCCACATTGACAGGCATTCCGGTCAAATTCAGCACGATCAGGAAAAGCAACCGGCAGAGGGAAAGCCCAAGAGCAACGGATACCCCGGCCACGATCCCGTAAAGGAACACGTTCTCCCAGAGCATCAGGGCCGCGATATGTTTCTTCTCCATGCCGAGGACGCAGTACAGGCCCAGCTCCCGCTTACGCTGCCGGATCAGGAACCGGTTTGCGTAACACAAAAGCGGAACCATGATCACCCCCAGCAGGTAAAATCCCACCTGGATGGTTGTCACCACATAAATCCCCCTTGGAAGAGAATACAGCACATCGAGCTTCCTGATCAGATCAAACACAAAATAAGTAAACACGGCAAAAATGCTGACAAAGATGTAAGGATAATAAGCTCTCCTGTTTCTTTTGATATTCCCGGCCGCCATCCCCGGGAGTATCCGGCCTCTTTTTTTCATAATCCCTCCCATTCCGATCCCTCCCATTCCGCCGCCGGCCACGGCATCTTCGTCTTAAGAGCCCCCCGCCAGACAGCTTCGGCGGTGCCGGGATCCCGCGGGCTCCGATAACAGCATACAAAAAAGAGAAATGCTCCGCCATCGAACGTTCTTACATTTTTGTAAGACGGACTGCCACCCTTCCACAGCCGCCGGATCGCCCTGTCCAGCCCCTTATAGAGCACAGCCTCCGGCGCCTCGTTCCCTTGGGAACCGTCAATACTGTTCTTCCTCTTCACCCTCGCTGATATCGTTCTTTGGCTTCTGAAGCCCCTCGATCACAATATGGTGCTTCTCCGCGTAATCCCAGAGCGCCGCGTGGATGGCCTCCTCCGCCAGAAGGGAGCAGTGCACCTTCACGGGAGGCAGCCCGTCCAGGGCTTCCATCACCGCCTTGTTGGTGACCTGCAGCGCCTCCTGAATGGTCTTGCCCTTTACCATTTCCGTTGCCATGGAACTGGTCGCCACGGCAGCCCCGCAGCCGAAGGTCTTAAACTTTGCATCCCGGACGATCCCCTCGTCGTCTATGTCCAGGAATATCCTCATAATATCGCCGCACTTGGCGTTCCCCACGGTCCCAACGCCGCTGGCGTCCTCAATCTCTCCCATGTTTCTGGGATTTTGGAAATGATCCATCACTTTTTCACTATACATATATCCTCTTTTCCGCTGCAGACTGCAGCCTTTCCCTAACCGGCCTTTACTTCCGGAACTCCGGCCTTCTGTTTCTGGCTCCCGGCCCTCTGTTCCTGGCTCCCGGCCTTCTGTTCTGGCTCCCGGCCTTCTGTTCCTGGCTCCCGGCCCTCTCTTTCGGGCTCCCTCTGCTCCCTTATTTGTGATTTGTGTCTATTTTGAGCCCTTCCTGACAAAGTCCTCGTACAGCGGCGACATCTCCCGCAGCCGCGCCACGATCTTCTTCAGCTCCTCCACCACGAAATCCATCTCCTCCCTGGTGTTCTCCTCAGAGAGGGTAAGGCGCAGGGAACCATGGGCGATCTCATGCTTCAGCCCAATGGCCAGCAGCACATGGGACGGGTCCAGAGAGCCCGATGTGCAGGCGGAACCGCTGGAAGCGCAGATCCCCTTCATATCCAGCATGATCAGCATGGACTCCCCTTCGATAAACCGAAAGGCAAAATTCACGTTGCCTGGAAGCCGCTTTGTCCGATGGCCGTTAAGGCGGCAGTAAGGGATCTCCTTCTCGATACGGTCAATGAGATAATCCCGCAGCTGCGTCTCTTTCTCCCTCTTTTCCTCCATGGTCCTCACCGCCCGCTCCACCGCGGCCCCGAAGCCCACGATGCCCGGAACGTTTTCCGTGCCGGCCCGGCGGCTGCGCTCCTGGGATCCGCCATGGATAAAGGAACGGATCTTTACGCCGGTGCGGATATACAGCATACCGATCCCCTTGGGGCCGTTCAGCTTATGGGCGCTGGCGCTTAACATATCTACGTGAAGCTCATCCACATTCAGCGGCACCTGCCCGAACGCCTGCACAGCGTCCGTATGAAACAGGATCCCCTTCTCCTTTGCGATGGCGCCGATCTCCGCGATGGGCTCGATCGTGCCGATCTCGTTGTTGGCGTACATGACGCTGATCAGTATCGTGTCCGGCCGTATGGCGGCCCTCACCGCCTCCGGATCCACCAGGCCATCCCCGTCCACCTCCAGGTAAGTCACCTCAAAGCCCCGCTTCTCCAGATACTCGCAGGTATGCAGCAGGGCGTGGTGTTCGATCTTTGTGGTGATGATATGCTTCCCCTTGTCGGCATATGCCTCCGCAGCGGCCTTCACCGCCCAGTTGTCCGCCTCGGAGCCGCCGGCGGTAAAGTAGATCTCCTCCTGCTTTGCGCCGACCGCGTCCGCGATCGTGCGCCTGGCCTGGTTCACCGCCTTCTTTGCCGCGGATCCCAGCCCATACACTGTGCTGGGGTTTCCATAGTTCTCCGTAAAATACGGTAGCATGGCCTCCACCACTTCCGGAGCGGTCTTCGTCGTTGCCGCGTTGTCCAGATATATCATGGTCATTCCCTCTTTTCTCTATAGATTATGGTGAAATTCCTGTCACAGCATCCATATAACCCTAATTTATACTGTTTTACTAGGAATTCATAACTAATATAGCACCAACACCAAGTTCTGTCAACTGCGGCCTGGGAATATAATACACAAAAAACATAATTCGGACGGCCCCGCGGAAATCTTTCCCACATTTTCCGCGGTGTCTCCGAATCTTCCAGGAATTATGAACGCAAGGAAAAGCCACCCCCTGATCTTCGGTACCATCCTTCTCACCGCCACAGGATTTCTGACCCGTATCATCGGTTTTTTTTACCGGATCTACCTGTCGAGGCTGTTCGGCGAGGAGGGCATGGGCATCTACCAGCTCTTAAGCCCTGTCCTCTCCCTGTCCTTCTCTCTGACAGCGGCCGGCTACCAGACCGCCATCTCCAAGCTGGTGGCGGAACAGGCCGCCCGGGAGAAACGCCCCTCTTTCCGCCCGCTTGCCGTGGGGCTTAGCATCTCGCTGCCCCTTTCCCTTCTCTGTAACCTGGCGGTCTACCGGCTGGCCGGCCCCATCGCCTCGCTGCTGCTTCAGGAGCCCCGCACGGCGGCCATGCTGCGGATCCTCTCTTTTTCCATCCCTCTCGGCGCGGTACACGCCTGCGCCAACGGCTATTTTTACGGCATAAAAAAAGCCGGCATCCCCTCCGCCTCCCAGCTGATCGAACAGGCCGTCCGGGTGGGCTGCGTGTACCTCGTTTCCGCCTCCTACCTGGCCGCCGGGAAAACGCCTCCTGTTTCCGTGGCGGTGCTGGGCCTGACCGTGGGGGAATTTTTCTCCATGCTTGTGTCCCTGGCGGCGGCCTGGCAGGGTTTCGCCGCCTCACGCGGCGCCGGCGGGCGCCCGTCACTGTCCGGTTCCCGGCGCATACTCGTCTCCTCCGGGAACTTGTACCGTCAGCTGTTGGCTATGGCGCTGCCGCTGACCGCCAACCGGATCGTGCTGAATCTGCTTCAGAGCGTGGAATCCGTGTCCATCCCCTCGCGGCTCAGGCTTTACGGCTATGACAATGTGACCGCCCTCAGCGTGTACGGCGTCCTCACCGGCATGGCCATGCCCTTTATCTTCTTCCCGAACGCCCTCACCAGCTCCGTCGCTATACTGCTGCTGCCCATGATCTCCGAGAGCTATGCCCTGGGAGACCTGGACGCCGTTAAAAAATATTCCGCCCGGACCGTAAAATACTGCGGGCTCATGGGTTTTTGCTGCCTGTGCGTCTTCGTCCTTCTGGGGCGGTGGGCCGGCGCCACCCTGTTCGACAGCCCCCTGGCGGGATATTTTATCTCCACCCTGGGATTCATCTGTCCCTTTCTCTACCTGGACACCACCCTCTCCAGCATCCTGCAGGGCCTCGGCATGGCGGGCCATATCTTCCTGATGAACGTGATCTGCCTCTTGATCCGGCTCGTCTTTGTCTTCCGGGCAGTGCCGGAATTTGGCATCACGGGCTACCTTTGGGGCCTTCTGGCAAGCCAGCTGACGCTGGGGCTGCTCTACCTGGCCTGCCTGGGCCGCTTCTTTCGGAAAAGCTCCCGCCAGGCCGCAGGCCCCTGCCGCCGGCCGTGATCAACGGTCATAATAATAGGTATAGTCCTCCCAGTTGGCAAGGTACACTCCGGCGTCCTCCTCCCTCCAGATCAGACGGCCTTCCTGCACCAGCTCGTTCACCAGCCGATAGGTCTCGTCCGCGCCGAAGGCAATCCCATACTGATAATAGGGGAACAACGCCACATAGGCATCCCGGCTGTTTTTCTGGAAGGAGATCATCTGGGCGATGATCATCTGCTTCCTGCCCTCCTCGAACGCCGGATACCGGGGCACCTCCAGGCCGGTCTTCTTACAAAATTCCTGGATCATCTCGTACTGCGCCCGGGCTTCCACCTGCCCCCAGGCTCCGATGATGCAGTCATATTCCTCAATGGGTTTCGCGATCTCATAAAGGCGGCCCGCCAGCTGTTCCGCCGGAGTTCCCTGCCCCCATTCCTCTTCAAGCTGCGCCAGGCCAATCCTGAAAAGGGCATAGCTCCGGATCTGCTGCAGATGCGGCAGCATCATGGACAGCAGGTCCCGCAGGGAAACAGGCAGCGGCAGCGTATAGCTCTCCAGCCCGGAATGTATCATCTCCTGCAGCACGGGGATATACCGTTCGCAGCGCTCCAGAATATCTTCCGCCGGATATTCGCCGCTCTTTAAGATATAATTCTCCCTGCTCCAGATATAAGTATCCCAGGAAGGGCCGGTCCGGGCATCCTGGATCAGGTCCAGCATCCCGGCAAGCTCTTCCGCATATTCCGGCCCCACCGCCGCGGTGGTGAGCTCCTCATAAAGCGTCTCCGAGGGCATGTCCGGGTCGATCAGCAGCTGCCCCGCGCAGTACAGGGAAAATACATTCAGCACATGGTAAGAGTCCATCTCGCTCCAATAAGACGGCTTTGCGATCTCATCGTATTTTCTGGCGGTCTGATATACATAGCGGATATTGTCCATGTTAAAATTCATCTGCGCCAACTGGTCGATCTCCATCTCACAGGTGTTCCACGCCCAGGTCCCGAGCCGGACGCCGTACCGGCTGATATCGCTCCGGAAGGTGGTGTAATCCCCCTCGTTTTCGTGATACCCCGACTCATAAAGCGTAATATCCGTTCCCAGCTCCCTGACCAGCATGGATTTATCGTAAGCGTCCACCCAGCAGCTCACGCCGAAATCCACATCGGGGTTCACCATCCGCACCTTGTCCCGCAGCATCTTTGCAAAATAGGCGATGTCCGCCGCGTTGTCCAGGCGGCCCGGGTCATAATAATGGCCGATCACCCGGTCGCACACATCCGCCAGCTCCGCGTATATCGTATAATATTTCTCAAAAGTGGCCACTACATCCGGGTTCTCCCTGGCGCTGGCATACCCTTCTTCCCGGTAGGTATAGACCGCTTCCGGGTCTACCCAGCCGAAATCGGAAAATTCCGCACCCCACACCCACAGCGTAAATTTCATATCCAGCGAATGGGCCGCCTCCGCCAGGATGCGGAGCTTTGCGTGGGCCGTCTCATATCCGCCCGCTCCCGCCCAGACCGTGCACATGTCCGTCACCTGGATCCCGGTAAATCCACAGTATTTCAGCATCTTTACATACTCGTACAGCTGATCCTCGGAAAAACCGATCACATTGTTCTTGACCGACGTGTTGGTGTTCAGGTAAAACCCCCTGGTCTTGTTCACGTTCCACAGCGTGATGATGGCCTCCCGCTCTTCCATCCAGGGATCCGCAGGGCCGGATACCTGGTCCGGCACCCGGATCTCAGACGCGGTATTGCTGATATGCGCCTGGTCGGTCCCAGCCTTGATCCACCCCAGATAGGTGTCCACGAACAGCCATACATTGTCATACATCGTCTCCGCGTCAAAAGCGGCCAGCGTCACCTGACCGTCCTTTACCGCCAGGCTCCTCTCCCCCGGCCCTCCCAGGCTTTCATCCAGCACAAGCCGGATGCGGGGCGCTTCCCCGTCCTCCGTCTCCCGCCGGACAGGCAGGCACCCGCCCCCTGTCTGGGAAATATAGTATTGCAGCTCCCGGCACGGCCCCAGGAGAGCCCGGTCCGAATACGTGATGACATACTCTTCCATGGGCGTGTCCCCCACATAGACCCGGTCTTTCACCCGCGTTCCCTGCTCCGCGTAATAGTCGCCCTCCCGCAGCAACACTTCACCGTCTTCTCCCATATAATGTTCTATGAAATACACGGCTGCCCGTCCGATCCCCTCCGCCGAGGGCGCGACAAAATAAAGATCCGTATCCCTGCAGCACAGGGCGAACGCGTTTTCTTCCCACTGCGCCAGGTCATATCCGGCCCCTGCCGCCGCTTCCCGGCCGCAGAGAAGGTAGATCCTGCGTTGTTCCGTCCCCTCTCCCGCAGCCTTAAGCTCCCTGCCCAGTATCTCCCTGACGGCCCCGGTAAACGCCTCCCCGGCCGCCTCCCAGCCGGGGGCCTCGCTTTCTTCCAGACGGAAATCCGCTATGGAGGGATCTTCCCCTCCGCCGCAGCCGCCGAAAAGCCAGGCCGCCATCAGGCACAGGAGCGCCAAATAAAGCTTCTTCATGACGCCTCTCCCCTACTCCAGGACCTTCTTCAGCTCGTCCATAAACGTGTTCACATCCTTAAACTCCCTATACACAGAGGCAAAACGCACATAAGCCACGGGATCCAAGCCCTTCAGCTTGTTCATCAGCAGCTCGCCGATGACCTGGCTGGAAATCTCCTTCTCCTCCAGGTTCATGATCTCGTTCTCCACCTCGTCCACCAGGCCGGTGATCTGCTGTGCGCTGACCGGGCGCTTGTGGCAGGCGCGCAGCACACCGGCCTCTATCTTGGAACGGTCATAAGTCTCCCTGTTATTGTCCTTCTTGATGATGATCAGCGGGATCGTCTCCACTTTCTCATAGGTAGTAAACCTTTTCCCGCACTCGTCGCAGACCCTGCGGCGCCGGATGGAATTGTTGTCCTCCGCCGGTCTCGAATCGATAACTCTGGTATTTTCATGGCTGCAAAATGGACATTTCATAATTGCATCCCCCTTTTCCTGGTAAACGTTGTTTTACGCTGTGGTCAAGCCGTCTTTACCAAACTCATTTTAAACTGATTCAGCATGGAATGTCAACCAGAATGATATCCGGCCCGATCTGGCAGATATCCTTGAACGGGATCACCACGTTGGGCTCACAATTCAGGAAACTCAGGATCTTGCTACACCCGGGCACCATGATCTTACAGATACAGCCGCTGCATGGGTCAAACTCCAAATCGCACACTTTCCCAAGTTTCTTGCAATCCCTGGTATTGATCACATCCTTGCACTTCAATTCCGAAAACAGCATTTCGTCCAGCCTCCCGCCTCTGAGGGCAGTTTTTTCATTCCAGTATATGCGGTACGCGGCCTTTTTACGTTTTCTTTCGGGAAAATCCTTCAAAAAGGTTTTGGCTGTCCAAAGAATAATTTCATTTCCCGGGCACATACTACCACTGTGAGAAAAAGCGGCCGCAAAACCGCTTCCAAACTTTCAAAAAGGAAAAGCGGGCTCAGCCGGGGCCGCGGAAACGAGGAGACATGACACAGGGAAAAGTAGAGATCTGCGGGGTAAACACCTCAAAACTCCCTCTTTTAAAGACGGAGGAAAAAGAAGCTCTCTTTCAAAAGATCGAGGCCGGGGACACGAAAGCCAGGGAAGAATACATTGAAGGCAACTTAAGGCTGGTGCTGAGCGTGATCAAGCGCTTTGCCTCCAGCAACGAAAACGTAGACGACCTGTTTCAGATCGGGTGCATCGGCCTTATCAAGGCCATCGACAACTTTGACTCTTCCCTTAACGTGAAATTCAGCACCTATGCCGTACCGATGATCATCGGCGAGATCCGCAGGTTCCTGCGGGACAACAGCTCTATCCGGGTCTCCCGCTCCCTAAAGGACACCGCCTACAAGGCCATTTACGCCCGGGAGAACCTGACCCGGAAGAATTTAAAGGAGCCCACCATCGAAGAGATCGCGGGGGAGATCGGTATCTCCAAGGAGGATATCGCCTACGCCCTGGACGCCATCCAGAATCCCATGAGCCTGTACGAGCCGGTCTTTACCGACGGCGGGGACACGCTGTACGTGATGGATCAGATCAGCGACAAGAAAAACAAGGAGGAGACCTGGGTGGAGCACCTCTCCTTAAGCGAGGCCATGAAGCGCTTAAATCCCAGGGAACATGAGATCATTTCCCTGCGATTCTTCGAAGGGAAGACCCAGATGGAGGTGGCGGAGACCATCGGCATCTCCCAGGCCCAGGTGTCAAGGCTTGAGAAAAACGCGCTGAGGACGATGCGGACGTACCTGACGGCGTAAACGCCGTCTGCCGCCCCGTTCCGGCGTTTTCTTATGTCCCTCCCTCTCCTGTTTCCGGCCGGGGGCCCTCAGGGAGCCTACGCGGCATCCCTCAGTTCCTGCGTCCGCGGACCGGCAAGTACAGAAGGAACCCCACCGCCGTTCCAAGGATATTGGTCAAAATATCGTCGATCTGAAAATAGCCTCTTGCAGTCACAAGCTGCAGGCATTCCACCAGGACGCTTGTGGCCGCCCCGAAAAGGGTGCAGGCGAAAAAATTACGCGCCCAGGGGAAGGCCCAGCTGCACAAAAATCCGTAAGGAACAAACAGCAGCACGTTTTCCACCACATAGGCGTTGTTCCGGTCGTTGATCCCCCAGGTGGAAAGCAGCTCCAGATCCATGCCGCCCCTCCTGCTGCCGCTCTCCCTGGAAAAAAACGTGATCACCAGCAGGATCGCAAAGTACACCGCATACACGGCCACGGGAAACCTGGCTGCGCCTTCCTTTTCCCCCCGCCCGCCCTTCCTGCGGGAGACCCACAAAAAAAGCAGCGCCACAGGGATCCCTAAAGCCAGCCCATAGGGCAGATATTCCATCGCAGCCAGCAGATCCGCGCATATATATTTTATCATCGCATTCTCATCTTTCTTTTCTCAGGTATCTCCCCAAACAAAACGGTCACCTGGCATCCCGGAGCCGCCGCGGCAGTACGCCCCCGCGCCTTGACGCGCTTTGGCGCACAGCTCCCGCAAAACGCCCCTGGGACACAGATCCCTACTGATAACTCTCCCAGCGGCGGTCCGTGTCCTCCCACCTGTCCTTTTCCTCAAACAGCCTGTCATTCATCCATGCCACGGCATCCACTACCCCGTCCTCGTCAAAGGAAAACTCCGCGCTCTCCTTTTCCTCAGCCGGGGTCTTAAAAAAATTAAACGGCTCCGGCCACACAGTGGCCCGCAGCCGTTTTCCCTCCTCTGCGGACACCCCTTCGAGCCGGTAGCGCATTCCCTGATGGGCTCCGGTAAATTCTGCTTTCTTCAGATATTCCATTGACAGGATGTCCTTACGCTCTATCATTTATGTATTCTCCGCCTAAAAGCCAGAATCTTCTATCTGTCTCTTTCCGGCCGATCCGGCCATAAACATTGTAACACAACCGCCCTTTCCTGCCAAGTCCAAATATAAAGGGCCCTAGCCCCACGGCCGCGTTGAGCCATGCCCTGTGAGATCAGATGTGGCTGCTCATCTCCTTTTTCAGCTGGCGCATGATCTTTTTCTCCAGCCGTGATATGTAGGACTGGGAGATCCCAAGAAGGGACGCCACCTCCTTCTGCGTCATCTCCTGGCCGTCCCGGGTCCCAAGGCCGAACCGCAGGCGGATAATGGTCTTCTCCCGGTCTGAAAGCTTGCTCACCGCTCCCATCAAAAGCTTCCGCTCCACCTCGTTCTCTATGTTCCGGTAGATCACGTCCTCGTCTGTCCCGAGGATGTCCGACAGCAAAAGCTCATTTCCGTCCCAGTCCACGTTCAGCGGCTCGTCGATGGATACCTCCAGCTTCGTCTTATTGTTCCGCCGCAGGTACATCAGGATCTCGTTTTCAATGCACCGGGAGGCATATGTGGCCAGCTTGATATTTTTCTCCGGGTTGAACGTGTTGATGGACTTGATCAGCCCTATGGTGCCGATGGAGATCAGGTCCTCCACCCCCACCCCCGTGTTGTCGAATTTTTTGGCGATATATACCACCAGCCGCAGATTGTGTTCGATCAGAATCGCCTTGGCCTCGGCGTCGATGTCCGTTCCCAGGTCGCTTATCACCTGGCTCTCCCGCTCCACCTCCAGCGGCGGCGGCAGCACTTCCGCGCCCCCTATGTAATGGATCTCCCCCGTCCTGTTCC
>CANPYT010000058.1 GCA_947588705.1 uncultured Acetatifactor sp.
CCATACGGGATAATGCCGATCGGCTCCGCGTGACCGAAATTGACATTGAACAAAATTGGGAGTTCAGGATGACCGGATTCTTCCCCGACAACCCTCCGGTACACCTCTTTGTATGGCTCATATTTGCTGCGCCTGGCCGGTTTGCCCACAATGATTCCATGGATCACGTCAAACAATCCCTGTGCCGCAAAATTGCGGAGATACCACGTAAGGCATTCGGCCGATATATCATCTTCGCTTGTTTCGAGAAACATAATCTTTCCCGCCCACTCATCTTTCGATGGCCATAGAAATGTCCCCAACAGTTCGATAAATACGTCCACGCAGCCGCCAAGCAATTTTCCCTCCGCAATCCCGGAACCCTGGATTACCTCATATCCGATGTGCTCCGGATGATACGGCTTTTCCATGTGAATATTTTCCTCACGCCACCTGATTTTCTCGTCCTCATCGTCGTACCAATAAGGGGCGGACGGAATCTCAAGGATTTCTTTTGGTTCAAACAGCGTGTCACGGATCATCTTCGCAGTATAGTCGTTGATTTTGCCATACTCCGAAAAATTGGTCATCACACTGGCGCCGTAGTAAGAGATCAGCCCGGCTTTATACATCATAAAGTGGTTGGTTGTGGTATCGGAAAACCCTGTGAAGATTTTTGGATTTTCGCGGATCACATCAAAATCAATGTAAGGCAGCAGGCGGATAGTGTCATCCCCGCCGATGGCATTGAAAACCGCCTTGACGCGTTTGTCCTGGAACGCCTCCATTAGATCGGCCGCCCGCGCCTCCGGGTGATGATACAGATATTCCGTGCCCTTCAGCGCATTAGGCATGACCGCTACATTCAGCCCGTAATCCTTTTCCAGCCGTTCCTTTGCGAGGTACAGCTTATGAATTGCCCATGGCTCGCCCAGTATACCGGACGAAAGACTCACGATGGCAACGGTATCCCCTATGCTTAAATGGTTCGGTTTGATCATAAGGACCTCCCAAAATACTATTTGCCGAACTTCCGCCTATTTAATATAAGCGCGGAGCAAGGATATTGTCAAGCGTTCCAAAAAACATTTGAAACAGCAAAGTAACAGTTCAGCCGCGCCATTCGCAAAACCGCGCTTACGCGCTTTTCGTCGCTCCGCGACTTCCTTTGCTCATAAGATGGCGGCTGGCTGAGCTGTTACATCCTGCAAGCAAACGGAAGAACGAAAAACAGCACTAAAAGATACCTGTAAGGGGATAACCGACAACGCCAATTATCCCTCACAGGCATCTTTTTTACTTCAATTTTTACTTCACTTCTTCACTTTTCTCCCGCACCTTGATAAGGCTGTATTCCGTCTCCTGTTTTAGCTGTTGCTGTTGTTGTTGCAGTCCTCGCACTTATCAAACTCGGGATTGAAGGCGTAGAAGTTCTTGGAGTTCAGCTTATCCTGGACGATGCGCAGGGCTTCCCCAAACCTCTGGAAATGCACGATCTCCCTCTGGCGCAGGAACTTGATGGGCTCGCACACATCAGGATCCTTCACCAGGCGCAGGATGTTGTCGTAAGTGCTTCTCGCCTTCTGCTCCGCCGCCATATCCTCCATCAGGTCCGTGATGATATCGCCCTTTACCTGGAACTCGCAGGCATTGAAAGGGATCCCCCCGGCGGCCTGAGGCCAGATGCCGATCGTGTGGTCCACATAATATTTGTCAAAACCGCTCTTCTCGATCTCCTCCATGGACAGATTCCTGGTCAGCTGATGCACAATGGTAGCCACCATCTCCAGATGCGCCAGCTCCTCTGTCCCGATGTCGGTCAGCACTCCCGCCACCTCACGGTAGGGAACGGAATAGCGCTGAGAGAGATAACGCAGGCTGGCGCCCATCTCTCCGTCGGGGCCGCCGTACTGTGATATGATCGCCTGGGCCAGCATGGCGTTCGGCTCCTTGATGTTTACGGGAAATTCCAGTCTCTTCTCATAATTCCACATTTATTCGCACACTCCTTCCCAGGGCATAGGCGCTGCTCCCCATCTCCATTCCTTGCTGCAGTCTGCCAGACTGGTGGTCAGCGGATAATACTTCTGGCTGAATTCCCGGTCCATCTGATTTTTCATCCTATTGTAATGATTGAAATACTCCATGGCGTTCCTGTCATGAGGGTGTGTGTCCAGATACAGCGTCAGCTCTGTCAGCACAAAGCCGACGATCCCGATGTCATGCAAAAGCTGCTCCTGATTTCCCATTATACGCATCTCCTTCCCGTGAAAGGTTTGTTCAGCTCGGGGAATACCGTTCCACTGCAATAAGCCTTTTCCAGATCATCGTACAGCTTGTCAAATTTCTGCCAGGGCACATAAGCCATCGCCAAAGCAAATTTTTCGTTCCGGTCATCATACGAATAGTCCTGCATTTTGATCCCTTTCCATTTTCGCATTTAAGCTTTGCTTGATATTATGATATGTTATGCTGAAAAAACTGTGCGTTCGCCGGGTGCGTCTGCAAGCAGCCGCGGCCGGCTCGCTGCTCGCGCTCTCGCTTTCGCTCGATGTCGCGGCGTTCGCCGGGTGCGCCTGCAAGCAGTCGCGTCCGGCTCGCTGCTCGCGCAAAAAAGCCCCGGGCGGGATCTGACCCGCCGGGGCTTCTGTATCGGCAAACCAATTATTTACTATCGGGATTCCCCCATAAAGAACAATGCCACCGTGCCGGGGCCGGAATGGGCCCCTATGGTCGGGCCGATATGGCTGATCAGGAAATTTTCGATCCCGAAACGCTCCCGGATCCGGTTCCTCACATACTCCGCATCCTCCAGCGCGTCGCCGTGGCTGATAAATACGCAGTCTTCCTTGTTTTCCTGAAGATGGCCCCCCATCTTTTCACCCATATAATCCACCAGCGCATCCAGGGATTTCTTCCGTCCTCTCACCTTCCCGATCACGATCAGCCGGCCCTGGCTGTCCACATGCAGCTTGGGCTTGATGGACACCAGAGTGCCGATGACGGCCGCCGTCCTGCTCACCCTGCCGCCCCGGTAAAGATGGAACAGATCGTCAACGGTAAACACATGGACAAAGTTCTGCACATTCGCATTGAGCCACTGTGCCGTTTCGTCCAGGGACTTTCCCGCATCCCGCATCCTGACCGCTTTATGTACGAACAGCCCCTCCCCCATGGACGCGCTGAGACTGTCCACGACCACAATCCTGCAGTCGGGATGTTCTTCCATGATCTCCTCCGCGGCGATACACATATTGTTGTAGGTCCCGCTCAAGCCGGAGGAAAATGCAAGATGAAGGATCTCCTTGTCTGTTTTGATGAATTCCTCGAAATATTCCTTTGCCTCCGCCGGATTGATCTGGGATGTGGTCGGCATCTTCCCCTCGTTACGCATCAGGGAATAAAATTCTTTCCAGTCCAGTTCCCGGTCACGGCCATATGTGACATCGTCCAGGATGTAGCTGATCGGCATACAGCCCACATTATGTTCCTGCAGGTACTCCTTCGGCAGATCTCCCGTGGAATCCGTTGTGATCTTAAACATTTTCCTTCACCTCGCTTATAGTATTTTTTCATTACAGTATTTTTCCCGAAAAAGGGCGGAGCTTTTCCCTCCGCCGCTTCTCCATGAAAAGTATATCATTTTCCTGACCTAATTTCAATGAAAATCATGCCGTCTTTCTCCCGCAGTCCCGGATCGCTGCAGTTTATCCGTTTTTCCCCGTTTCCCCTCCCTTCAGCGCTCCCGGCAGCCGTCTGCGGATCAGGCGGTTTTTCAGGTTCTTCCAGTCAAAGGGGATCAGCGGGTAGATATAGCTGCCGTGGGCCACCGTCCGGTTGCAGCAGACGGCAAGCGCCGCGGTCACAAGGGCGGCAATATATCCAAAAAGCCCAAACAGCTGCGTCAGGATCAGGTTCAGCACCCGCAGGAATTTCAGGGCATACCCGAGCTCATAGTTAGACTGCGTATAGTTGGCGATAGCTACAAACGCCATGTATAACATGACTTCCGCGGAAAACCAGCCGCTGTTTACGGAAAACTCCCCCAGCACCAGGGCCGCCAGCACACTCAGGGGAGTGCTCAGCATATTCGGCGTATTCACCGCCGCCAGCTTCAATCCGTCGATGGCCAGCTCCAGCAGCAAAAACTGCCAGATCAGGGGAAGGTTCGGCTCTTCCCTTAGCAGGATAAAAGAGAAGCTCTCCGGGATCCACTGGGGGTTGTTTATCAGGAGCAGGAATGTCGGCGTGATCAGGTATGTGAGCAGGGAGATCAGGAACCTGGTCAGCCGCAGGTAAGTTCCCGTGATCGGCGGGAAATAATAATCGTCCGCCTCCTCCGCCACATCGAAAAAGGAGGTGGGCAGGATCATGGCAGAGGGGGAATTGTCCACAAGGATCACGATATTCCCTTCCAGCACCTGTGCCGCCGCGGCGTCAGGCCGCTCCGTGTATTTAAACTTTGGAAAGGGATTGTACCATTTCCTCTGATACAGGCACTCCGCCAGGGATTCCTGATTCATCGTGAGGGCATCCACAGCGATCCCCCTTATCTTCTTCCGTATCTCCTCCAGGAGCTTCTCGTCCGCCCGGCCTTTCATATAGCAGATCACGATGTCCGTCCGGGAACTTTTTCCGGCGGTCATCATCTCCATATGCAGGTCCGTGCTGCGGATCCTGCGGCGGATCAGCGCCGTGTTAAACACGATCGTCTCTACAAATCCATCCTTGGAGCCCCGAAGTACCTTATCCTTCTCCGGCTCTTCCACGCCCCTGGCCGGATAGGTCCTGGAATCGATGAGAAGCGCCTTGTCAAATCCGTCTATCAGCAGCACGAACATGCCGGACAGGAGAGAATGGACCAGCGTATCCCATTTGTCCTCGATATCCACTTCCACATATGGCGTGAACCGCTTGGAGAGGCCGTGCATGTCCTCCGGCAGCTGATCCGGCGTCAGATCCATGAAATACTGCAGCAGCTTTTGTACCAGATCATCCTTGCAGAATCCGTCAATCAGGTACATGCAGGCATCTTTCCCCGCAAAATGTATCACACGGTAGATCACGTCAAAATTTTTCCCAACGTCCAGCGCCTCATTCAGGTATGCCATATCCTGGGCGAGGCTCCCGGTCAGTTTTTCCTGTTCTTTCTTCCCCTGGTTTTCCAAAATAAAACTCCCTTCCGATAAATGCTGTCTGCCCATAAGGGCCTCTGACTTTCCATTAGCATTTACCAAAAGGGATTTTTTATTCCAACAGGATTCCCTGGCGCACATCCCCTGGGGATGTCTTTCGCAACAGCAGCCAGCTCCCTTCCCGAAGCCGCGCCATCCGGCGCTGTGCCGCCAGGCGCTTTACGCCCGCCTTTGCCCATGAGGCCACGCTTTACATTCCCGTGCTGCCCAGGCCGCCGTTTCGCTGCGCCCTGGCATCGTCGTCCACCGTAATGCCGTACTCCAGGAAGATCCCCTGGGCAAAACCGGCCCCCTGGGCCACATCCACGGTCTTTCCCTCGTTGGAGTCGTTTGTCATCTTGATAAAAATATGTCCTTCGTTGTCGGAATAATAATAATCGCTGTCGATGATCCCCACCGTATTGTTCATCTGCAGCCGATACTTAAAGCCAAGGCCGCTTCTGGGATACAGCTCCAGCACCCAGCCTTCCTCCATCTTTACCCGGACCCCTGTGGGGATCTTGATCGTGGCTCCCGGCGGGAGCGAAAAGGCAAAGGGCGCATGGAAATCATACCCGGCGCTGCCCCTTGTAGCTCTCCCCGGCAGTTCCAGGCTCTCATACATATCCAGGATATCGGTATCCGTATACTGGGGAAATTCCTCCCTCATGGCCTCCAGGAACAGCTCTCTGCTGACCTTAAAAAACTGTGCTATGGCTTTCATCCGCTTCCTTCCCGTTTTCCTTTCCCGTTTTCTTTTTCTTTCTCGTTTTTTGTTTTTTCGTTCTTTTCTGTTCTTTCCGTTTTTGTCCTTTTCCGTTCTTTTCCGTTCTTTTCTGTTCTTTCTGTTTTCCTGTTCTTTCTGTTTTTCCCGTTCTTTCCGTTCTTTCTCGTTCTTTCCTGTCCTTTTCCGTCTTACCTTGGCGATCCCCCGCCCTGCGGCGCCGCTCTGCATGACGGCCCCACAGGCGTCAGGGTTACGCGTCTTTTTCATTGACTGACTCAGTCAGTCGCAGCATCCTTTTACATTTTCCGGCCGCCTCGTCTCCTGATAAGACGCCTCATAGTCACCGCAGTGCAGAACCGGAACCAGGGGATCGGGCTGTTCCAGCGACCTCTGGACATCGATAACCCGCTGGTTGGCGCTGCCCTTCCACATAAGCTGGGGATCCGCCTGATCCGCTATATATTCGCCGTCCACCACCACGTCCACATATTTCATCATGGGATAATACAGGATATTTTCCCAGACGTCTCCCGTGTAGAGCCAGATGGTCTTCCGCGGGTACTTCTCGCGGATCTCCGCCATGAGCTGGCGCACATCCAGCCGGTTTGCGGGATGCAGGGGGTCTCCCCCGGAAAAGGTTATGCCGGATATATAACTCTTGTCCAGCTGCTCAAAGATCTCCGCCCTGGCAGCGTCGTCAAAGGGCAATCCGCCGTCCGGATCCCAAGTCACCGGATTCTGGCATTCCCTGCAGCAGTGGTTGCATCCGGCTACCCACAGCACCACCCGCAGGCCGTCGCCGTTAAGCATGTCATCTTTGGTAATATTGTGATATCTCATGCCTACATGCTTTTCCTTTCCGCGATTTCCGCCATTTTGGCGTCGTTCAGTCTTGTGGAGCCGTGCACTCTCGAATACGAGAGATAACCGTTCATTCGGTCGATCTTGGTCAGATTGCGGCTGCCGCACTTAGGGCACACATCCATCTCCAGCTCCTGATGGCCGCAGTCGTCGCAGTAGGCCAGCGACAGATTGACCCCTTCATAAAAGCCCATGTCCATGGCCCGGCGGATCAGGGTCTTGATGGCCTCTATGTTATAATCGATGGGATATTTCACATACTGTATCTTCCCGCCGTTGCTCAGATCCCAGAACCGGTTTTCCAGATCCTGCTTCTGGATAGGCGTAATATCCTCCGTCACATGGCAGTGGAAGCTGTTGCTGACGTACTCCCTGTCGGAGACGCCCTCCACGATCCCGTACTTTTTCCTGAACTGCTTTACCTGCAGGCCGCAGAGGCTTTCCGCGGGCGTACCGTAGATCGCATACAGGTTGCCGTCCTCCTCCTTGAACTCGGAGACGCGGTTGTTGATGTATTCCATTACCTCCTGGGCGAATCGGCCGTCCTCCACAAGGGATTTTCCGTTATAGAGCTCCTGGAGCTCGTTCAGCGCCGTAATGCCAAAGCTTGCGGTGGCGGACTTTAACAGCGGCTTGATCTTGTCCGTCAGCTTCAGGTGGCCTCCCAGGAATCCGCCCTCACAGTACGCCAAAGGGTTGGTGGAGGCCCGCATCTCGCCCAGATAAGCGTAGGTGCGGATATGGAGCTGCCGGATCAGGTTCAGATAATAATCCAGCACCTCATAGAAATCCCGGCTCTCCTTTCTCGCCTTGGCCAGGATCATAGGAAGGTGCAAAGAGACCGCCCCGATGTTGAACCGCCCCACAAACACAGGCTGGTCCTGGTCATCCGCCGGGTGCATGCCGCCCCTCTCATACCAGGGAGAAAGGAAGGCCCTGCATCCCATGGGGGAAATGATCTTGCCGTACTGCTTGTATATTCCGGCCACATAGCCCTTGCCTGTCAGGCTGAGCCAGTCGGGGTACATGGTCTTCGCCGAGCACTGTACGCCGGCCTCAAACACATCCTCAAGAGGCTTCCCGGGGCCATGCAGGTTCTCGTCGTACAAAAACACGATCTTGGGGAAGAGGACGGGCTTCTTGCACTCTTTCTTGCCCTGGCCCTTCCTGCGGACATTCAGCATGGTGATAGTAGCCAGCCGGGCAAATCTTCCGGTGCCGGTGCCTGCGGTCACGGTGATAAAGGGATAATCCCCCCGGCTGCTGGCCACGGTGTTAAACTTATACTCCCAGCCCTGGAAGCCCTGTTCAAACTCCTTCACCACATCCGCGTATGCCTCCGCCTCAGCGGTATCTTGGTCGATCCCCAGGCGCGTATATTTCTCGATATATTTCTTATAGGATTTTTCCGCGTAAGGCTCCAGGATCAGGTCCACGCTGGGCACGGTAAAGCCGCCGTACTGCTGGCTGGCGGCGCTGAGCACGATATCCCCGATGACATCGAAGGCCACGTCCAGCGTCTTTGGCTCATTGTACCAGATATTGCCCATCTCAAATCCTCCGGTGAGCACACTCTGTACGTCAAACAGGCAGCAGTTCATGGTGTCGCGCCTTGCGGACATATCGTGGACATAGATATAGCCGTCCCTACATGCCTGGATCTCCTCCGTGGTCATAAAGAATTTCTGGTACAGCTCCTTGTTCAGCTGGTTGAAGATCAGGCTTCTCTTGGTGGATACCAGGGCGGAGTCCGTGTTGGCGTTCTCCTTGTCGCCGATGTACATGATGGACTGGCTCTTTTTGTACACATCGTCCAGCATCCGCACGAAATCCTGCTTATAATTGCGGTAATCCCGGTAAGACTTTGCCACCACGGGCTTTACCTGCTCCAGGGCGCTCTCCACAATGTTGTGCATCACAGGGATGGGAATGTTTTCCTCGCCCAGCTCGTCCACCTTATCGACCACAAACTGGCAGATATGGCGCTCCTCCTCCTGCGTAAACTTTGTCAGAGCACGGTAGGCGCTCTTTCCCACGGCGTTGATCACCTTCTGTACATTGAAGGCTTCCTTGCTGCCGTCCTTTTTGATCACAAAGACCGTCTTTGCCGGCTGGTACTCCTCGCCGTAATCGACGTCCTCCGTAACGACCTGGTCAAAATTGCTGCTCATTCGCTCCATCCCTTTCCCCGGAAACATTCCCATTCATAACATTTCCATACAAACACTAAATATAGTTTCTTTATCTTTGCCCTCAACAACATCTTGTATCGAGCAATATTTAGTATAGTTTAGAATGCCCGGAATGTCAACGTGTGGACACAAAAAAATTCACCTAAATTTTCCATCGGGATTTAGGTGAATTTTACCTGTCCTCTTTTTGTTCCGGCTCCGCATTATGCACCGGCTCCGGCAGGCCGGAGCGCACCTCCATGGTAGCCACGATATCCGCCAGCCAGTCCTGGTACTGTTCCCGCACGGACGCCGGGCTGACCACCACAGCCTCCCGGCCTATGCCCGCCAGCCAGCCGAAAAACTGGCCGCTGACCGCCACCCTGGCCCGCATACGGAAGATCCGGTCCGTCATGGGCCGGATATCCACCTCCCGGCCAAACCGGTCCAGCACCACGCCCACCAGCCGGTTTGGGAACTGCAGCGTCACCGTCTCCTCCCGGCCGCCGTACATGCCGAAGGTCTGGTTGGAATACTGGGCCGGATCCGTCCTGGCAAACTGCTGCATCCCTTCCCTGTCTTCTTTTAAGACCTTTACCTGGCCCATCTTGTCCACCCGGTAGTGCTTCATGATCTGATCCTGGCTGTCATAGGCCGCCAGGTAATAATTTTCCTCCCGCCAGATCAACGCCCAGGGGCTTACCTTCCGCTGGATCTGATCCCGTGGGGAAAGCTCCTTCTTCAGATCCCACTCCAGATACTGGAAGCTTATCTGCTTGTTCTCCTGGATGGCCCTGTGAATGCTGTCTATGCTGTAATAAATGCTTTCGTTTTCCGTCTTGATACGCCCGGCCACATACACCTGGCGCTGCAGCTTGCCCGCGTCGTACTTTCCCGCCAGCTGTTCCAGCTTTTTGATCAGGCTCCTGGATTTCCGCGTGGTGATAAAACGGGATGCCTGCACCGCATCCACTAAAAGTTTCAGCTCCGCCAGCTCAAAATCCCGCCCGGCCATGTAATAGCCGCCCCCCAGCCTGCTGTGCACCTGTATGATGTCATAACCAAATTCCACAAGCCGGGCAATATCGTCATAAATGCTCTTCCGCTCGGAATGGATGCCGTTGGACTCCAGGTAGGCGATGATGTCGGCCGTGCTGGCCGGATGGTTTTCATCCGTGTTTTCCGTCAGAAGCTTTATGATATACAGCAGCTTCAGCTTTTGTCCCGCCGACTTTGCCATGTGTCAAAAACCCCCAGAATATCATATATCATGTGCAGATTGCTGATCTCGTAGGCCGGAATGTACGGGGAGGGGTTCTCCTCCGTGTCCGGCCGGTACCAGCAGGTGGCGATCCCGGCCTGGATCCCTCCACGGATGTCGCTGGTAAGGGAATCCCCCACGATCAGTATCTTGGATCGGTCCTTCTCCTCTATCCGTTCGAGGCAGTACGTGAAAAACTCCTCCGACGGTTTGGGTGCGCCGACCTCTTCGGAGATAAACACACCGTCCATGGCCTCCTCCAGCCCCGACAGCTTCAGCTTGCTGCGCTGTGTTGCGGAAATCCCGTTTGTGACCACATACTGGCGCACAAAACCGTTCAGGGCCTTGCAGAGGGTCAGGGAATCGTCCTTGTGAGAGACCACGCTCCCCAGCGCCTCCTCATACTCCCGCTGGAACGCCCCCGGCTCGATATCCTCTATGCCGTATTCTTTAAACAGCTGTACGAACCTTTCCCGCAGAAGCCGCTCCTTTGAGATCTCGCCCAGCTCATACCGCTTCCAGAAGGAATCATTGATCTGGGAGTAACGTTCCATCTGTTCTTCCGCGATCTCCCGTCCTGCGGTCCGGAAGCATTTCTGCAGGGCATACCTCTGGGAATACAAAAAGTCCAGCAAAGTGCCGTCCAGATCCCACAGTACCGTTGTAAACCGCTTCATTTTCCCCGCTCCGCCTATGCTTTTTCAGTATCTTCCGCCGCCTGTGCCCCGGCGTTTTTCTTCTTCCGCAGAGTCAGCCCGATGGCAATAGCGATGCCTCCCACCACGAGTATGATCACCATCAAAACAATATAAGACAGAAACGAATTCAAAAAGCCGATGAGATTTTCCATGATCCCGTACCCCTTTCCGCCATGCCCGCCGCCCTCTTTTCCGCGGCATGGGCACAGATCTTTTCCTCAGTCCAGTATACCAACGGATACGCCTCCCGTCAAGAGCCGCCGTCCCCGGCGATCCGCTTCCATTCTCCCTTTTCCATAAAATATTCCGCCTGGGCGTTGGCAAGCCGGATGATCCCCTCGTCATATCCCATCAGCTCCAGCAGCCGGATCGCGTTCCGCGTCACCGCTTTCCCGGGCCGGAGCCGGTAGGGGAATACCACATCTCCGTCGCGCACCTCTTCCTCAAAATGGTAATTGTCAAATTTATCCTTTAGCAGGTCTGTCAGCTCGATATCGTGGGTCGCCGCAAAGCACAGGATCCCGTTCTCCCCCAGCGACGCCAGGATCTGCGTGGACGCCGCGATCCTTTCCACGGTATTCGTTCCCCGCAGCACCTCGTCCACAAAGCACAGCACAGTTCCCTTTCCGGCTGAAGCCGCATCCAGGATCCGCTTTAGCGCCTTGATCTCCACGATATAATAGCTTTCGCCGCTTTCCAGGTCATCCCTGAGCGCCATGGAGGAATACACATAAAACAGCTCCCCCCGGTATCGGGCGGCGGTACAGGTATGGATGGTCTGGGCCAAGACCGCGTTCAGCGCCGTCATCTTTAAAAAGGTGGATTTCCCCGAGGCGTTTGACCCCGTCAGGAGCACACCGCGCCCGGCAGAGATACTGTTCTTCACCGGATGTTCGATCAGAGGGTGATACCCATCCTCCAGTTCCATACCCGGTGCTTCCGTAAACTCCGGGATACAGTATCCCTCCTCCAGGGACTGCCGGAAAGCCCAGATTGCCACCGCGGTCTCCAGGAACCCGGTGATCCCGATCAGGGCGTCCACATCCTCCATATGGCCCCGCAGATGCTTCAGCATACGGTTAAATTTGATCAGGTCAACATGAAAGACCATGCGGATGTAATCCATCAGGATCTCGATGGGATTCCCGGACGCGTTGACGCTTCCCCTGCCCGGAGACATGACCCAGAAAGAATTCCGACGCATGGCCTGCATGGCCTGTGTGTGTTTCCGTAATGCCTCCCATTCCCCGCTGCAGGGCGGAACAGAAAGCTTTTCCAGCCGGCCACAGACCTGCACCAGCCGGAGCACGTAGGCAAAGCTTGTGATATAGGGGTCAATGCTGCTCTTCTCCTTAAAATACGTCATGATGTTGTAGACCGCCAGCAGCACCATTCCCATGACCCCCATGGAAACGTTAAAGAAAAGCAGGGCAATACAGGGCAGAAACAGGAAATCCCGGAGCAGGCTGCCCCGGTTGGACCGTTTCCCAAGATAATCCAGATTGTCCAGATAGTCATAAAGGGAGTATTTCCCCGTGTGGCCAAGATCCCGCATCAGAAGCTGCAGCTTTACGCGCTCGTCCGGATGGCTGCCGAAAAACTGCACCGCCTCCTCCAGGTGAAGGAGCGGTTTTTCCTCCCGCCTCGGGCTTCTCAGGGTATAATACAAATACTCTTCCCCGGACGCGGAAAGAGTGTAGTTCATTTTTTTGAAGATTTCATCCATCCCAAGGTCGTTCCAGGTGATATCGTCGATCTGGCCGTCCTCGGAATGCCTGCGGAAGTAACTGCCCAGCCGCTCAAAGCGGCCGGACGCATACTCCCTGTCACGCAGGGTCCCGTAATCTTCATACAGCTTTCTCCGATAAAGCTTATCCCGCTTCGCGGCCCGCGCCGCCTCCAGCAGGAACACTGCCAGCAGGAGGGCGGCGAGGACCAGGGCTATGATCAGATATTCCATCCTTTAAGCCACGCTTTCCTTCTTACTTCTTATGTCTTATATCCGATATAACAGTTCAGCCCGCGCCATTCGCAAAGCTGCGCTTACGCGCCTTACGTCGCTCCGCGACTTCCCTTGCTCACAAAAAGCGCCCCCGGGCTCTGTCAGGCAACCAGGAAAAACTTTACCAGGAATACGATGGACAGCACATATGTCAGCACGGATACATCTTTCGCCTTTCCGGTAAACAGCTTGATCACGGTATAAGCGATCAGGCCGATGCCGATGGCATGTCCGATGGAACCGGAAATGGGCATAGAGATCAACATCAGCGCCACGGGAACCATCTCGCAGATATCGTCAAAGTGCACGTTTTTCAGGCCGGTCAGCATCAATACGCCCACATAGATCAGCGCGGAAGATGTGGCCGCCGCCGGGATCACAGCAGCAATCGGGGAAATGAACATGCACAGCAGGAACAGCACACCGGTAGTCAGCGCCGTCAGCCCCGTCCTTCCGCCGGCTTCCACGCCGGAGGCGGATTCCACAAAGGTGGTTACGGTAGATGTCCCGGTGACGGAACCTACCACAGTACCCACCGCGTCAGCCATCAGCGCCTGTTTCATCTGGGGCATCTTCCCCTCTTTATCCAGCATACCCGCACGGCTTGCGGTGCCCACCAAAGTTCCGATGGTGTCGAACATATCGATGATGCAGAAGGTGACCACAAGGGTTATTACCGTAAACCACCCGATCTGCACAAAACCGCTGAAGTTAAAGTGGAACAGCGTGGTTTCCGCCATATCCTTCACAGGCGGCAGGAAAGAAGAATCCGTCAGCGCCGCAAAGGGATTTGTCCCCAGGAAGATGGCCTGTCCGGCCCAGTTGATGACGCTGGCAGCCAGCATTCCCAGGATCACCGCGCCTTTGACGCCTTTCTGCGCCAGGATCACGATCACAAACAGACCGATAAACATGGTGACAACCGTAAGTACCATCGCGGGATAATCCTCCCCCATGGTGGAACTTGCCAGCCCCGCCGTCAGGGAGCCAAAGAAATCCCGCATCACATAGAACTGGCTTGCGCTGCCCACTCCGGCGTTGGAGCCCAGCCCGATGTTCATAAGCATCAAGCCGATAGCAGGCGCGATCCCCAGGCGCACACCCAGGGGAATGGCGTCCACGATCTTTTCACGCACATTCAGCAGCGAAAGGATGAGGAACACGATCCCTTCCACAAGGATGATGACCAGCGCGGCCTGGAAGGACTCCAGGTAGGACAGGCCAGTGATGGAGACGATGTTGGCCACCACTACGGCAAAGAAGCTGTTGAGCCCCATGCCTGGCGCCATGGCAAAGGGCTTGTTGGCCGCGAAGGCCATCACAAACATGCCGATGGCGGACGCGATACAGGTAGCCATGAACACACCGTTCCACAGCGGGCTCCCCACGTCGAATCCCGTCAGCAGATTGGGGTTCAGGGCGATGATGTAGGCCATCGTCATGAACGTGGTGAGCCCCGCTACGATCTCGGTCTTCACATCTGTTCTGTTTTCTTTCAGATGAAACATTTTTTCCAGCATTTTACTTCCTCCTGTGTTATGCTTTTATCCTTTAACCCCTGAGGGGTGGATTTCACGAAATTTCCCGGCAGTCCGTCTTTCCTGTCAGCCCGTCAGGCGCCGCGTGATCTCATCGCATTTCGCATAGATGCGTTCCGGATCCTCGCCCACATTGAACTCCCCGTTCCGGTATAGGATCTTTCCGGCGATCATGGTCATGGCCACATTGGACTTGCTGCCGCTGTACACGATATTCTTTGGGATATTGTGGAGCGGCTGCATGTTGGGCTGATGCAGATCCAGCATGATAATGTCCGCGTACTTTCCCTTTGCCAGCACATCCGCTTTTTGCAGCCGCATAGCCCGGGCGCCCTGAACAGTAGCCATATTCAGTACCTGCATGGCATCCATGCTGGCGGCGTCATTTTCTTTCAGTTTGCTCAAGCCCGTCACAAGGAACATTTCCCGGAACATGTCAAGACAGTTGTTGCTGGCGGGGCCGTCGGTCCCGATGGCCACGGGGATCTTCTTCCTCTCAAACTCCGCCACCGGCGCCACGCCGCTTGCCAGCTTCAGGTTGGAGGCCGGGTTCGTGACCGCATAGATCCGCCGCCTGCGAAACACATCCATATCCTCCTCCGTCATATGCACACAGTGATACCCCCCGCCGCCGAACTCAAACAGGCCCATGCTGTCCAGGAACACCGCAGGCGTCATGCCATATTTTTCACGGCACTCATCCACCTCACGCTTTGTCTCCGACAGATGCGTATACACCGGGGCCCGGTATTTGTGGGCCAGCTGGGCCAGCCGGTACAAGAGATCCCGGGAACAGGTATACTCCGCGTGGAATCCCAGCTGATAGCTGATCAGGGAATGTTTTTTATTCCATTTCAGGTACTCCTCTTCCACCTGCTCGACGGAGGAGGAAAAATCATTCAGGCCGCTGGTGAGCACACACCGCATCCCCATGTCCTGGCATGCCTCGGCTATGGTGTCCGGCGTCAGGTACATTTCAAAGATGGACGTGATGCCGGAGGTCAGGTATTCCAGGACCGCCAGCCTGGTCAGGTGATAAATGTCCTCCCCCGTCAGCTTCGCCTCCAGGGGAAACACCTTTTCGTTCAGCCATCTCTGCAGGGGCACATCGTCCGCGTAAGACCGCAGGAAGGTCATGGCGGAATGGGTATGGGCATTCTTGAAGCCCGGCATCAACAGGTTTCCCCTGCAGTCCAGCTCCACATCCCAGGAGATCCTCGGGAAATCCCGGCCCATCTCCCGCTCCAGCTCCCCCTTCTCGGCCACATAGACGATCTTTTCGTTTTTTACCCACACCTCCCCCCAAAAAAGGGGCTTGTCCTTTTCCATGGTCAAGATGCGCGCATTGTACAGTCTGATGTTCATACGATAGATCCTCCTCCAAAACCGTGGGGAATAAGCTCTTCCAGGGAATGCTCCCGGTATTCCGCCTCACTTTTTGCAACAATCACCGAAAGCCCTTCTTTTCCGGCAAATTCGTGCAGCACCTGCCTGCAGATCCCGCAGGGATAGGCAAAATCCTCCGGCGCTTTCCCCTGGAGGCCGCCGACGATGGCAATAGCCCGAAATTCCCTTTTCCCAAGGCTCACCGCCTTGAACACAGCGGCCCGCTCGGCACAGCAGGACGCGCCGTAAGAAGCGTTTTCCACGTTACAGCCGCACACGATCTCCCCGTCCACGGCGAGGAGCGCCGCGCCCACCTGATAGCGGGAATAGGGCGCATAAGCCTGCCGCCTCGCCTCCATGGCCTCCAGGATCAGCTTTTTCCTTATCTTTTCCTCCATAATGTCCTCTTCACTCTCCCCGCTGCCCGGCCATTTCCTTTATGGATTCCGTCACCAGCTTCCTGAAGGCAGGAGCCGCCATATCCGCCGCCTCCTGCACTTCCGCGTGGGTCAGCGGAACCGCCGTCATGCCCGCCGCCAGATTGCTGATGCAGGAAACGCCGCAGATCCGCATCCCCATGTGGTTGGCCGCGATCGCTTCTACCACCGTGCTCATTCCCACGGCGTCGCTCCCCAGCACCCGCATCATGCGCACGTCCGCGGGCGACTCAAAGGAAGGCCCGGTAAGCTGGGCATAGACGCCCTCCTGGAGAAAAATGCGGTTGTCCCTCGCCGCCCTTCGGATCACGTCCTGAAGCTCCCTGTCATAGACATTACTCATATCCGGGAAGCGGGTGCCCAGTTCCTCTATATTAGGGCCGATCAGCGGATTCGGCGCAAACAGCGCGATGTGATCCCGGATCAGCATCAGGTCCCCCGGGTGGAAAGAAGTGTTCACGCCCCCCGCAGCGTTGGTCAAAAACAGGATCTCCGCCCCCAAAAGCCGCATCAGCCGCACCGGCAGCACCACATCGGAGATGGGATATCCCTCGTAATAATGCACCCGGCCCTTCATGCAGACCACGGGCACATCGTCGATGTAGCCAAAGATAAACCTCCCCGCATGTCCCGGCACGGTGGATACCGGGAACCCCTCGATCTCCCCATAGGGGACCTCACATTCCACCCGGATATCCTCCGCGTAATCGCCGAGCCCGGACCCCAGCACCACAGCGACCTTTGGCACAAATTCCGTCTTTTCCCTCACACAGTCTACACAGCGCAGCAGCTTCTGATAGATTTCGTTCATGGCGCACCTCCCGCCCGCTGCAGCGGGCCTTTTGATTTAATATTATCTTGTGGGAGGTGGATTTGTCAATCACTTTCAGCGGCGGGGAGCAGGGCTTTCTGGAATAGCGCGGGCGGAACGATTCCCTGAACGGCTACCTAAATGATAATGCAGACCATGCCGCCGTTGCTGTCATTGACGATTTTCTGCATGGTATCCTGCAGTTTCAGCTGGCTCTCCTCCCCTATCACCGCCACTTTTGCAGTAATTCCTTCATTTACCAGCTGTTCTATGGTCTTCCCGAAGATATTCGTGTCCCAGATGCTTCTTCCGGCGTCCGCCTGATCGATATAAGTGATCAGGTCATCCGCCTGCTCCTGGGTGCCGACGATGGGCGCGATCTCCGTCTCGATGTTGGCGCGTATCATATGGATCGAAGGGCTGGAAGCCTTGATCTTCACGCCGAACTTGTTGCCGTGTTTGATAAGCTCCGGTTTCTCCAGGATGATCTCATCCTTATCCGGCGTCACCACGCCGTATCCCTTGAGACGCACCATGTTCACCGCGTCCAGTACCTTGGTATACTCATGCTTCATGGAGGCAAAGCTCTTCAGCTTGCTGATGAGCTGATATTCGTCGCGGATGGGCTCGCCCACCATCTCCGTCAGCATTTCGTAATAATACGCCTCCTCCGCGTCCAGCTGGATCCGGATCACGCCGTCGGAAAGGCTGATATTGTCCGTTTTGCACCGCTTTATGTACTCGCTTTCGAGATCCACCGGCTTTTCCAGCACATCCCGGATCGTGCTGTAATCCTTCATCAAACCCTTTACCCCAGCGGTCAGATCCTGCTTCATGCGGTTTTCCGCCGGCAGCATCTCCACCCATTTCGGCATATAAAATTCCATGGCGGCAATAGGGAACTCATACAACACATTCTCTAACAGCATGTTGATATCGTCCTTTTTCAGCTG
>CANPYT010000059.1 GCA_947588705.1 uncultured Acetatifactor sp.
AAAAACAGGAAAAGAAAAACAGGAAAAGAAAAACAGGAAAAGAAAAACAGGAAAAGAAAAACAGGAAAAGAAAAACAGGAAAAGAAAAACATAAGGGGCTTGACAAATACCCTATGGGGGTATATTCTGTTCTTGTAAACAAAGATACCCCTATGGGGTATTATTCCCGTCAGCTTAGCTGCGTAACAAGCGAATGACGAGCAGAACGGATCTCGGGCTGATAACCCGCGGCTTAGCTTCGGGGAGTTTCATTTTCGGGGAGTTTCATTGAGGACAGAGGTATATCCCGAAAGCATGGGGAAGGGAAGGCCCTGTTTATGGAAAGGCCGCCCGCGCGGCAGAATGAGAGGGAAGATGGAAAGTAGGGAAACCTGTGAATGTAATGGAAAATGTAGTGGAAAATGCAAAGCCACGCCCAGGCAGGAGAAGGAACTGAGGCAGTTGAAAAATCGGCTGAACCGCATTACGGGACAGTTGAATGGGATCAGCCGGATGCTGGATGAGAATAGGTACTGCGGGGATATCCTGACCCAGGTGGCGGCGGTGGAGAGTGCGCTGCAGTCCTTTGGCTACCTGATCCTGCGGGAGCACATGGAGACCTGTGTGGTGGAAGAAATTGGCAAGGGAAATTATGGGATCGTGGATGAAGCCGTGGAGCTGATGAAAAAATTAAAATAAATAACAGTTCAGCCAGCCGCCATGTATGAGCAAAGGAAGTCGCGGAGCGACGAAAAGCGCGTAAGCGCGGCTTCTGGAATAGCGCGGGCTGAAGGGTTACAAAAATAATAATAAAAACGAAAGCAGAAACAGAAGCGGAAACGGAAACAAGAGCGGAAGCGGAAACAGAAGCAGAAGCGGAAACGGAAGCAAAAACGGAAATAGAAACGGAGACAGAAATAGAAACAGAACTAAAATCAGAGGGAAGAAAGGAGTTGTCATGAAAGAAAGATATCATATATCGGGCATGACATGTTCCGCGTGTTCCGCCCATGTAGAAAAAGCGGTGAACCGGCTGGAAGGTGTGGAAAAGGCATCGGTGAACCTGTTGACGGAGACTATGGAGGTCTGCTACCGGGAGGAGGCGGTCGGCCCGCGGCAGATTGTGGAGGCAGTGGAGAAAGCCGGGTATGGCGCTTCCACGATGGGCGGCCCCGGTGAAGCGGCCCCTGCGGGAGCGGCGGCCGCGGGCGGGCAGAGAGCGGAAAAAGGCCGGGTGTCCGCGGGACGCCAGGGGATCCAGAAAGCGGCGGAAGCGGAAAGCCGGGCGATGAGATGGCGGCTTGGCATTTCCATCGGGTTTCTCGTGCCTCTGATGTACGTGTCAATGTATCACATGATCTACCAGATACCCGGGATCTCCATGCCGTCTTTCGTGCACCGTTTCCTGCACGGGAATGAAAACGCGGTGACTTTTGCGCTGACCCAGCTGCTGTTGCTGCTTCCCATCCTGTACATGAACCGGAAATTTTTTGCGGTGGGCTTCCGCACGTTGTTTCATCTGGCCCCCAACATGGACAGCCTGATCGCGGTGGGGGCTTCCGCGGCGGTGGGGTACGGGATCTTTGCCCTATACAGGATAAGCTACGCCCTGGGGCACGGCGATATGGCTGTGGTGGAACGGTATTCCCATGACCTGTATTTTGAGTCCGCGGGCACGATCCTGACGCTGATCACCGTGGGGAAATATCTGGAGAGCAGGTCGAAGGGAAAGACCAGCGAGGCCATCACAAAGCTGATGGATCTATCGCCCAGGACCGCGATCCTGCTTTCGGAGGACGGCAGTGAAAGAGAAGTGCCTACGGAAGAGCTCCGGGCGGGAGACGTGTTCCTTGTGAAGCCGGGCAGCCTGGTGCCTGTGGACGGGGTGGTGCTGGAGGGAAATTCCAGCGTGGACGAGGCGGCCATCACCGGGGAGAGCGTACCGGTGGAAAAACAGGAGGGAGACAAAGTGATCTCCGCTACGGTGAACAAGGCCGGTTTTTTAAAGTGCAGGGCGGACAGAGTGGGCGAGGACACCACCCTGTCTCAGATCATCCGGCTTGTGGAGGAGGCAAGCGCAAGCAAGGCCCCTATCGCCCGGCTGGCGGATAAGGTGGCGGGGGTGTTCGTGCCCGCGGTCATCGGTATTGCGCTGGTGACGCTGGCGGCCTGGCTGATCGCCGGGGCGGGGGCGGAATTTGCCATATCCTCCGCCATCTCGGTTCTGGTGATCTCCTGCCCCTGCGCCCTGGGGCTAGCCACGCCTGTGGCCATCATGGTGGGGACAGGCGTGGGGGCGTCCCACGGGATCCTGATAAAGTCCGGGGAAGCCCTGCAGCAGGCCCGGGAGATCGATACGGTGGTGCTGGATAAGACGGGGACCATCACAGCCGGAAAGCTGAAGGTCATGGAAGTGGAAGCGGCGGCTGAAGATATCGGAACGGAAAGCATCGTGGGGATGGCGGCGGCGCTGGAAAAAAGGAGCGAGCATCCTCTGGCGGAGGCGGTGCTGGAGCACGCGGAAGCCCTCCGCCTGGAACTTCCTGAGGTGAAGGGATTTAAAGCCGTGTTTGGCAGGGGCGTGGAGGGAACGGTTGTTTGGGAAGCGAGGGAGAGCCGGTGCCTGGTGGGAAACAGGGCTTACCTGGAGGAGAACGGTATCGCCGTGGACGACGCCCGGCGGGAAGCTGTCCTGCGGATAGCCGACCGGGGGATGACGCCGCTCTTGGTGGCTGCGGACGGCCGGATGCTGGGTGTGATCGGAGTGGCGGACCAGATGAAGCCCGGCTCCCTGGAAGCGGTCAGGCGTTTCCGGGAAATGGGCATCCGGGTAGTGATGCTTACCGGGGATAATGCCAGGACCGCGGAGGCCGTGCGGGCGCAGCTGGATATTCCCGAGGTGATGGCGGAGGTGCTTCCCCAGGATAAGGAGAAGAAGGTCCGGCAGCTGAAGGAAGCCGGGCATAAGGTAGCCATGGTGGGCGACGGGATCAACGACGCGCCGGCGCTTACGACGGCGGATGTGGGAATGGCCATCGGGGCGGGAACTGACATCGCCATAGAGAGCGCGGATATCGTTCTTATGAAAAGCGACCTGCGGGATGCGGCGGCGGCCGTCTCCCTGAGCAGGGCCGTGATCCGCAATATCAAGCAGAACCTGTTTTGGGCCTTTTTTTACAACTGCGTGGGGATCCCGCTGGCCGCCGGCTGCTGGTATCCGGCCTTTGGGATCCGGCTGAATCCCATGTTCGGCGCGGCGGCCATGAGCCTGAGCAGTATCTTTGTGGTGGGAAACGCCCTGCGGCTGCGCAGGTTTAAAAGCGGATCCCGGGAAGGAGGGAGCGCCGAGGGAAGAGAACCGGGGCCATTGACGGGGAAAAAGGAGACTGACGGCGGGGAGAGACCCGCGGAAAGGAAAAAGACGATGAAAAAGGTAATGACTATCGAGGGAATGATGTGTGCGCACTGCACCGGCAGGGTGCAGAAAGCGCTGGAGGCTGTGGAAGGCGTGAAGGCGGTGACTATGAGCCTGGAGGACAAGACGGCGACGCTGGATCTGGAAGGGGAGGTGTCGGAGGAGGCATTGACCAAGGCGGTCACAGAAGCGGGATACGAGGTAAAGGGGATCGCCATCTTATGAGCAAAGGAAGTCGCGGAGCGACGAAAAGCGCGTAAGCGCGGCTTTGCGAATGGCGCGGCTGAACTGTTACAAATTTGTCTGTTATAGTTGAGTTATGGCGAAAAATATGGTATTTTATTCAGTAGGGAGAGCGAAGCCACCGCTCTCCCTGCTATAGCGTTGGCGGAAAGATGCGCCCGGGCCGGCTTTCGCGGGCGGCGAGGGGCGAGGAACGGGGGTATGGATGAAGAACAAGTTGTATTATTTCCTGTTTTTGTTTTACGGGCTGGTGACGGTATTTATACTGTATATCAACGGTGTGTTTACCGGAGGGGAGAAGTCGGCGGTGAACCTGGCGATCAATATCGGGTTCCTGGCCATTATCGGCGTGATATTCCTGATCTCCGCGTTTAGTTTCGGGCGGCTGAACAGGGTGACGGACGAGCTGGTGGCTGCGTCACTGAAGCTCCAGAAGGAATATAAGGAGGCGGAGGGCAAAAACCTCTGGCCCAGCTATCAGGATAACAAGGATGTGTTTGAGAACGAGGAGCTGCGGACGGCGTTTCACAAGTATCAGATGCGGCTTCGCAGTATGCGCACCAAGCGGGGGTATGTGGGTACCTGCGACCTGGAAGAGTATATCAACGAGGAGCTGTTAGACCGGGTGGGCATGAATTATTTCAATTCCGGGGTGTCGGGAGCGCTGACGGGCCTGGGCATTTTGGGGACCTTCCTGGGATTGTCCATGGGCCTTGGATCCTTTGACGGCAATGATATCTTTACGATATCCGACAACGTAGGGCCCCTGCTCTCAGGCATGAAGGTAGCTTTCCACACTTCCGTCTACGGGATCTTTTTCTCCCTGGTTTTCAATGTGATGTACCGGAGCATCATGGCGGACGCTTACGGAAAGCTGGACAGCTTTCTCAGCGTGTTCCGTCAGGCGGCTATGCCCGCGGCTGTTACGGAGGATGAAAATACCGCGTCGATGGTGGTGTATCAGGCAAAGATTTCCCATTCCCTGAAGCAGATCATGGATCTGATGAGGGGGCAGGCCCATGAGCAGACCGCGGGCGTGGAGCGCATTGTGGATCAGTTTATGGAGCGCCTGCAGGAGACTATGGGAACGGAGCTTTCCCAGCTCGGCGCCGCGCTGAAGACCGCGGGAGACAGCCAGCAGGCTTATGTATCCGGCACGAAGGAGCTGATGGACGCGATGACGGACCTGGCGGAGCTGAATAAGATGACCCAGTCCGCGCTGGCAAAAGCGATCGAGCGCCAGGAGCGGTTCGGGCATGAGCTTCAGGAGCAGAGGGAGAAGCTCGCCGCCGCCTGTGACGAGATGAGCGATGAGATAGGTAACCAGTTGTACGCGTTTGATCAGATGAGGGGCTTGTATGAAAAATAAGAGAAGGAACCGGGAAGCGTTTGCGGAGCACAGCTTTTGGCAGTCTTATTCGGACATGATGGCGGCGCTGCTCCTGATCTTTATTTTGATCATAGCCATTACGCTTGCGGTCTACAGGCAGAAGACCGACGACCTGGAACAGACGAGGCGGGAGCTGGACACGGCCCAGGTCCAGCTGGACGCCGCCAAGCTGGACCTGGAAAATTCCCGCCTGCAGATCGAGGCGTCCAACCAGGAGCTGGAGGCGTCCCTGGCGGAACTCCAGCAGGCGTATGACCAGGCGGCGCTGACCCAGGAGGAGCTGAATAACGCTTACCTGGAGATCGCGGACGCGCAGAGGGAGCTTGAGACCACCAGAAGCGAACTCCAGGATATCGTTGGGATCCGCACGGATATCATCGGGGCGCTGCAGGATGCTTTCCATAATTCCACCGCGATGACGGTGGACGCCCAAACCGGGTCGATCACCTTTTCCGCGGATCTGCTGTTTCGGTATAACAGCGCCACGCTGACGCAGAGCAGCCGCGACACGCTCCGGGAGGTGATCCCGGCCTACCTGCAGGTGCTGCTCCAGGACCAGTACCGGGGTTACATAGCGGAGATCATCATCGAGGGCCATACGGATACGGACGGAAGCTATGAGAGCAATATGGAGCTGTCCGGGAACAGGGCCAGGGCGGTGGCGCGGTTCTGCCTGGATGAGAAGAACGGCCTGAGCGAGCTCCAGGTCGCCCAGCTTCAGGGGCTTTTAACGGTGAACGGACGCTCCTTCAGCGAGCCGATCTATGAGACGGACGAGGCCGGACAGCCCACGGATCAGGTGAATATGGCCGCTTCCAGGCGGGTGGAGATCAAGTTCCGCTTAAAAGAGGACGAGATGATCGCAAAGATCGCGGAGATACTGAACCAGTGAGGAGCGGAGGAAAGAAATGGCCCCAGGCGGCGGGACGGCAGCGCCTGGGGCTTTTTACGGCGAGACGGCCTTTCCCGGAAGATATCGGTGCGGGGGCGCATATTTTTGTTAGAGAATGTTTATACTTTCTTAATTGCATTTGGGAAAGCCTGTGTTATATTGTTTGTAGAACAGATAGAGAGAGACAGGGACGGAGAAGCAGTCTTATGAGGAGGCGATTTGCATGAATATCCAGAAATTTACCCAGAAGTCCATGGAAGCGGTGGAACGGTGCCAGAAGCTGGCCTATGAGTACGGCAACCAGGAGATCGAACAGGAGCATCTGCTGTACAGCCTGCTGACCCTGGAGGACAGCCTGATCCTAAAACTGGTGGAGCGCATGGAGATCCAGAAGGAACATTTCCTGGGCCGGGCGGAGCAGGCGGTGGCGAAGCGGACGAAGGTCCAGGGAGGCCAGGTGTATGTGGGGCAGGATCTGAATAAGGTGCTGATAAGCGCGGAGGACGAGGCGAAGCAGATGGGGGACGAGTATGTGTCCGTGGAACATCTGTTTCTGGCCATGATCCGCAACCCCAACCGGGAGATCGCCCAGATCCTTAAGGAATATGGCATCACAAGGGAGCGCTTCTTACAGGCCCTGTCCACGGTCCGGGGCAACCAGCGGGTCACCAGCGACAACCCGGAGGCCACCTATGATACGCTGGAAAAGTACGGCCAGGACCTGGTGGAACGCGCCAGGAACCAGAAGCTGGATCCGGTCATCGGCAGGGACAACGAGATCCGCAACGTAGTCCGCATCCTCTCCCGGAAGACCAAGAACAATCCGGTGCTGATCGGCGAGCCCGGCGTTGGAAAGACCGCCGTGGTGGAGGGGCTGGCGCAGAGGATCGTCCGAGGGGATGTGCCGGAGAATCTGAAAGAGAAAAAGATATTTGCCCTGGACATGGGCGCCCTTGTCGCCGGCGCAAAATACCGGGGCGAGTTTGAGGAGCGCCTGAAAGCGGTGCTGGACGATGTGAAGAACAGCGATGGCCAGATCATCCTCTTTATCGACGAGCTGCATACCATCGTTGGCGCGGGCAAGACGGACGGGGCGCTGGATGCCGGCAATATGCTGAAGCCCATGCTGGCCCGGGGGGAGCTGCACTGCATCGGAGCCACGACCCTGGACGAGTACAGGCAGTACATCGAGAAGGACGCGGCCCTGGAACGCAGATTCCAGCCGGTGATGGTGGATGAGCCAACGGTGGAAGATACCATTTCCATCCTGCGGGGCCTGAAGGAGCGGTACGAGGTCTATCACGGGGTAAAGATCATGGACAACGCCCTGGTCAGCGCCGCCGTGCTTTCCAACCGCTATATCTCCGACCGTTTTCTCCCGGATAAGGCCATCGACCTGGTGGATGAGGCGTGTGCCCTGATCAAGACGGAGCTGGACAGTCTGCCTACGGAGCTGGATGAGCTGCAGCGGCGGATCATGCAGATGGAGATCGAGGAGGCCGCCCTGAAGAAGGAGGACGACAGGCTGAGCAAGGAGAGGCTGGAGGACCTGCAGAAGGAGCTGGCGGAGCTGAAGGAGGACTTCACCGGGCGCAGGACCCAGTGGGAGAACGAAAAGGCTTCCGTGGAAAAGCTGTCAAAGCTGCGGGAGGAGATCGACGGTGTCAACAGCGAGATCCAGATCGCCCAGCGGGAGGGAAACCTGGAGAGGGCGGCGGAGCTGAGCTACGGTACGCTGCCGACGCTGAAGCGTCAGCTGGAAGCGGAGGAGGAGCGGGTGAACGCGGCGGAGCTGTCTCTGGTCCACGAGAAGGTGTCTGAGGAGGAAATCGCCAGGATCATCTCCCGATGGACGGGGATCCCGGTGAGCAAGCTGACGGAGAGCGAGAGGAACAAGACCCTGCACCTGGATGAGGAACTGCACAAGCGCGTCATCGGCCAGGAGGAGGGCGTTACCAAGGTGACGGAGGCCATTATCCGCTCCCGGGCGGGGATCAAGGACCCCACAAAGCCCATCGGCTCTTTCCTGTTCCTGGGGCCTACCGGCGTGGGAAAGACGGAGCTTGCCAAGTCCCTGGCGGCGGCTCTGTTCGATGACGAGAACAACATGGTCCGTATCGATATGAGCGAATATATGGAGAAGTATTCCGTTTCCAGGCTGATCGGGGCGCCTCCCGGATATGTGGGATACGAGGAAGGCGGCCAGCTTACGGAGGCCGTGCGCAGGAAGCCTTACAGCGTTGTGCTCTTTGACGAGATCGAGAAAGCCCATCCCGACGTGTTCAATGTGCTCCTGCAGGTGCTGGACGACGGGCGGATCACCGATTCCCAGGGGCGGACGGTGGACTTTAAGAACACCATCCTGATCATGACCTCAAACATTGGGGCGAATGACCTGCTGGACGGCATACAGGCCGACGGCACGGTGAGCCCTCAGGCGGAGGAAATGGTCTACAGGGAGTTACGAAACCATTTCCGGCCGGAGTTTCTGAACCGCCTGGACGAGACCATCCTGTTCAAGCCGCTGACCCGGGCGGACATCAGCGGGATCGTCTCCCTGATCGTGGCCGACTTAAACCGCCGCCTGGTGGACAGGGATCTGCATCTGGAGCTGACGCCGGAGGCTGTGGAACTGATCGTGAGGGAAGCCTACGATCCGGTGTACGGCGCAAGGCCCCTGAAACGGTATATCCAGAAGCACGTGGAGACTCTGACCGCGAAGCTGATACTGGAGGACAAAGTGCGGGCGGGGGAGACCGTCCGCATCGGGGTGGCGGACGGAAAGCTCACGGCATCCGCCGAAAAATAAGAGGATCGCAGCCGCGCGGCTGCCGCTTTGGCCGCCTGCGGGGAGGAAATCTCCCTGCAGGCGGTTTTTTTCTGGTACTTTTGCAACAAATCCGGCGGATATTTCTGGTGATTATTTTGGAAAATGCTTCTTGTATCTGTGGCGTTCATCTGCTAAAATAAGCTAAAAGAAAGCTAAAAAAACTTAAAAGCGGAGGAAACAAGAATGGGTATTGCGTATCTGAAAGAGCAGAGGCTGTTTAAGCTGGATACGCCGGGCACGACGTATCTCATGGGCCTGGCGGACCGGGAGGGTTTCCTGGGCCATGTGTATTACGGCAGAAAGCTGGAGGACGTAAAGGGCGCGGAGGAGCTGATGCGCACCGTGGAAGGCCCTTTTACCCCGGAGAAAAACAACCGGGACAGGTCTTCCTTCCTGGATTGTTTTCCCTGGGAGTATTCTTCCCATGGCGTAGGCGATTTCAGGGAGAGCAGCGTCCGGGTGAAGGACGGGAACGGATGCAGCGCCGTGCTGCTCACCTACCTGTCTCACGAGATCTATAAGGGGAAGCGTCCCCTGGAGGGGCTTCCGGCCACTTTCGGCGGCGAGGGGGAGGCAGAGACCCTGGAGATCCTCTGTGAGGACAAGAGCCTTGGCCTTCGGGCGGTGTTGTCTTATAGCGTATTCGGGGACACGGACGTTATCGCCCGCAGCGTCCGGTTTGAAAACGTTGGCGGCGGGGAGCTGTATCTGGAAAAGGCCATGAGCTTTTGTATGGATATGGACAATCCCGGATTTGACGTCCTCACGCTTCACGGCTCCTGGGCCAGGGAGCGCCATATGGAGCGGAAGCCTTTGGGGCACGGGAAATTTTCCGTCTCCACCCTGCGGGGGGAGACTTCCCATCAGGAGCACTGCTTTATGGCGCTGCTTTCTCCCGGCGCTGACCAGGATAAGGGAGAGGTCTACGGATTCCAGCTGGTGTATTCCGGCAATTTCCTGATGCAGGCGGAAGTCAACCAGTTTGACAGCGTCCGGGTGACGGCGGGCATCCATCCGGAGGATTTCAGCTGGCGGCTGGGGCCCGGGGAAAGCTTTCAGACGCCGGAGGGGATCCTCACATACTCCGGGGAAGGGCTGGGAGGCATGACGTCCAGCCTGCACAAGCTGTACCGGAAGCATCTGATCCGCAGCCCGTATCTGCACAGGAAGCGGCCGATCCTGATCAACAACTGGGAGGCTACTTACTTCGACTTCAACGAGCAGAAGCTTTTGGACATCGCCCGGGAGAGCGCGGCCCTCGGAATCGAGATGCTGGTCATGGACGACGGCTGGTTTGGGAACCGGTATGACGACAACAGGGCGCTGGGAGACTGGAAGGTAAACGAGGAGAAGCTTAAGGGCGGCCTCGGGAAGCTGGTGGAGCAGGTGAACGCCCTGGGCCTTAAGTTCGGCATCTGGTTTGAGCCGGAGATGATCTCCGGGGAGTCGGAGCTCTATCGGCAGCATCCCGACTGGGCCCTGGCCGTCCCGGGGAGGACGCCGACACTGGCCCGGAACCAGTATGTGCTGGATATCAGCCGCAAGGAGGTCAGGGACAGCATCATGGAGCAGGTGTTTGCCGTGCTCCACTCCGCCAACATCGAGTATGTAAAGTGGGATATGAACCGGCCCCTGACGGACCTTGGAAGCGCGGCCCTTCCGGCGGAAAGGCAGGGGGAGCTCTATCACCGCTATGTGCTGGGAATGTATGAGATGCAGGAGAGGCTGATCACGGAATTTCCCAACCTGCTTTTGGAGAACTGTAGCGGCGGAGGCGGGCGCTTTGACCCGGGTATGCTGTATTACAGCCCCCAGATCTGGTGCTCCGACGATACGGACGCCATCGAGCGGCTGGCTATCCAGGAGAGCACCGCTATGATCTATCCCCTGTCCGCCATGGGCGCACATGTCAGCGTTTGCCCCAACCATACCGTGGGCAGGAACACTCCCTTTGAGACCAGGGGCTTTGTGGCTTTGGCGGGAACGTTCGGCTACGAGCTGGATATCACGAAGCTGAGCGCGGAGGACAGGGAGATGGTGCCCAGGCAGACGGCCATGTACCATCGGTTCCACGACCTGGTGCGGGAGGGAGACTATTACCGCATCAGCTCTTATCAGGAGAACCATGCCTTTGACTGCTTTCAGGTAAACGGCCCGGACGGGAAAGAGGCGCTGGTGTTCTATACCCAGGTATTGAACGAGCCCAACCGCCGAAGCCGCATTGTCCGCCTGAAAGGATTGGAGAAGGATGCCCGCTATCGGGTCCAGGTGGTGAGCATGGAGGACGATGAGCTGCTGAAAGACACGGGGCGGGAGTTTTCCGGCCAGGTCCTTATGTACGGCGGACTTCGGCTGGAGCGCCTATGGGGGGATTTCCGCAGCCAGATCCTCTGTCTGAGGCGGGTGGAGCCCTGAGGGATGAAGCCGGTTTGGAAAGAAAGGCAGGCCGAGGCAGAATGAGGGGGAACAGATGGCAAAAGCGGTAAAGATGGCGGATATCGCCGCCAGGCTGGGGGTCAGCACGGTGACGGTCTCCAAGGCGTTGAGCGGCCAGAAGGGCGTCAGCGAGGAACTGAGGGAAAAGATCCGGGTGGTGGCCGAGGAACTTGGATACCGGCCGCCCGCCGCCAGCCAGGGCACGGATCATCCCAGCCTGACTATGGGCGTACTGGTATCCGAAAACTATATGGAAAAATATGAGACCTTTTACTGGGAGTTTTATCAGAAGATCATCACGGCGGCCGCCCGGCAGAATTGTTTCGTGCTGCTGGAGGTGCTGGCGCCGGAAGCGGAAGGTGCGGAACCGGATCTGAAGCTTTTGCGGGAAAGGCGGATAGAAGGGCTTGTGGTGCTGGGCGGGCTGCAGAGCGGGTATCTTGCCGCGCTGCGGAAGAGCTGCCGGGTGCCCGTGGTCTATATGGATTTTTACGACGGCAGGGTGAGGGAGGACAGCATCATCTCCAACAATTTCTATGGAAGCTGCTGCGTCACCGACTATCTGTTCGCCCAGGGGCACCGGGAGATCGCCTATGTGGGTACCCTGCTTGCTACGGACAGTATCACGGACCGATATCTTGGGTACCTGAAATCGATGATGGAGCACGGCGTGGAGGTAAAGAAAGAATGGGTGATCCCGGACCGGGATGAGACGCGCAGCTGTTTTGAACGGATCCCCCTGCCGGAAAAACTGCCTACGGCCTTTGTGTGCAACTGTGACCTGACGGCCAGCAGGGTGGTGCGCACGTTGGAAGAGCGTGGGGTGAAGGTGCCGGAGCAGGTGTCCGTGGTGGGGTATGACGATTATCTCCATCCGGGCCTGTGCAGTGTGCCGCTCACCACATACGCGGTGGACATGGAACAGATGGCGGAGAGCGGCGTGGGGCTTCTGGTGGATAAGATCTGCGGGCGGCCCTACCGAGGCGGTATCCGCATGGTGGAGGGGCGGCTGGTGGAACGCAGCAGCGTAAAAAGGATCGGGCGCTGAAAACAGTGCGGAAATGGAGAAAAAGTGAAAGCGGAAAAGATTTTGGAAAAATATGCGGCGGAGGGAGAGCGTGTGATCTCCCCCTATGAAGAGAAACTGCAGTATGAGGGAAGGATCGACTTTGACGGGGAGGAGGGCCCCGTGTGGGTCTACCCGGCCACCTATGTGAGGATACGTTTCCGGGGCAGCTCCCTGCGGGCGGTGGTGACGAACCGGCACGGATTCTGGGACAATTATATGGGTTTTCTGGTGGACGGGACAGAGGGGAAGGCCCGGCTGGCGGATGAGGGCGTCACCCTGGTCCCAATCTGCCGGGACCTGGATCCCGGGGAGCACGAGGTCTGCTTCTTCAAGCGGCAGGACGCCTGCCATCACATAGTGTTTCATGGATTTTTGGGAGACGGGGATCTGGAGCTGCTGGACCCTCCGGCGCTTCCAGGGCGGCGCATAGAGGTGTACGGGGATTCGGTCTCCGCGGGGGAAGTGTCCGAGGCGGTGGAATACTGCGGCCAGCCGGACCCGCAGCACAACGGCGAGTTTTCCAACAGCTATTATTCCTATGCCTGGCTGACCGCCAGGAAACTGGGAGCCAGGCTCCATGACATCGCCCAGGGCGGCGCGGCGCTTCTGGATGATACCGGGTGGTACAAGGGCGGCACGGCAGCGGCGGACGGTTCCGTGGCGGACCGGTTCACGGGCATGGAGACCATCTATGACAAGCTTCAGTACCATCTGTATCTCGGCCCGGCAAAAACCTGGAACTTTGACGATTACAGGCCCCAGGTAGTGATCGTCGCGTTCGGCCAGAACGATTCTAACCCGGAGGATTACATGGCGGCGGACTATGATGGGGAGAAAGCGGTAAACTGGCGGGAGCACTATCGGCGTTTCCTGCTGACGCTGCGCCGCATCCATCCCATGGCGCACATAATCTGCACCACCACCATCCTGGGGCATGACGCGGCCTGGGACAGGGCCATAGATCAGGTGTGCGGGGAGCTGGAGGACAGCAGGGTGCACCATTTCCTGTATTCCCGGAACGGCTGCGGCACAAGCGGGCATATCCGCATCCCGGAGGCGGAGAAGATGGCGGAGGAGCTCAGCGCTTACATCCAGTCGCTGGGAGAGGAGCTCTGGGAGCCGGAGGACAGGCTCACCCCCGTTATGGAGAGGGCACGGCGGGGGGAGCGGATCACTGTCGGCTACCTTGGAGGTTCCATCACCATGGGAAGCCTTGCCTCCACGCCGGAGAAATGCTACGCCTATCGTTCCTTCCTCTGGTGGAAGGAGACTTTTCCCGGGACGGAGTTTGCCTTTGTGAACGCGGGCATCGGCGGGACAACATCCCACTTTGGAACGGCAAGGGCGGAGGAGGACCTGCTGGCATACAAACCGGATGTGGTGTTTGTGGAATTTAGCGTGAACGATGAGAACACGGCGCATTTCCAGGAGACGTATGAGGGCTTGGTGCGCAGGGTGCTGAACTGGGAGGGGCATCCCGCGGTGATCCTGCTGCACAACGGGTTTTATGCGGACGGAAGGAGCGCGCAGCAGCTGCACTCGCAGGTGGGGGCGCACTACGGGATCCCTTCCATCAGTTTCCGGAATACGGTGGTGGAGCTGGTGCGGACAAAGGCTGTGGAGGAGAGGGATCTCACGCCGGACGGCCTACATCCGAACGACAGGGGGCATGAACTTTTGGCGGGCCAGGTGCGGCAGTATTTGGACACCGTATACAGACAGTGGAGAAAGGACGCCGCGCCCGATGGCGGAGGGAAGCCTTGCAGCCTGCCCCGGCCGCTGACGGCTAACCGCTATGAGGCGGCGGTGCGGCTTAGGAACCACAATGCGGAGCCTGTGTCCGTGAAGGGATTTACGGCGGACCGGGAACCTCAGGAGACCATTGGCGATGTTTTTCGGAAAGGCTGGTACGCGGGAAACGTGGGGGACGAGATCACGTTTTCCGTGGAGGCGTCCTGCATCGCGCTGCAATACCGAAAGACCGTAAGGCACCCGGCGCCTAAGGCGGTGGCCATCCTCGACGGGCAGGAGGACAAGGCGGTGCTTCTGGACGGGGATTTCGACGAAGACTGGGGCGACTGCCTCTATCTCCAGGAGCTGCTGGAAGGGCAGGAGAGGGCGCGGCACACGGTGACGGTGCGGATCCGGGAGGCTTCTCCTGAGGATCAGCTGCCCTTTTATCTGGTATCGCTGATCCTGGCGTGAGGGAAGCAAAGCGTCAGCGCAACAGTTTGGCCGAAGGCTGAACTGTTGCGTATAGAGAGCATATAGAAATAGAAAAGGGAGGACATGGGATGATATTATTTTTGGAGCCTGTGCTGAAGGAAAATGTATGGGGCGGCAGACGTCTTGTGACGGAATTTCCCTATCACGCGGAGGGAGGACACATCGGGGAATGCTGGGCCATCAGCGCACATCCCCACGGAGACGGTGTGGTGAAGGAGGGCGAATATGCGGGGACGACGCTGTCCGGGCTGTACAGGGAGCACAGGGAGCTGTTCGGGAATCTTGAGGCGGAGGAATTTCCCCTTTTGGTAAAGATCATAGACGCGGAGACGGACCTGAGCATCCAGGTGCACCCGGATGACGCTTACGCTAGGGAGCATGAAGGCGTGCCCTACGGCAAGACGGAGTGCTGGTATGTGATGGACTGCCCGGAGGATGCGGCCCTGGTCATCGGGCACCACGCCCGGACCCGCCAGGAGCTGGCGGACCTGATCGCCCAGGACAGGTACGAGGAACTGATCCGCCAGGTGCCTGTGAGGAAGGGGGATTTCCTCCAGATCGAGCCCGGCACGGTTCACGCCATCAAGGGGGGATTCCTGATCCTCGAGACCCAGCAGAGCAGCGATATTACCTACCGGGTCTATGACTATGGGAGGCTGGTGGACGGAAAGCCAAGGCAGCTGCATGTGCGGCAGAGCATCGACGTGATCAATGTGCCGGACGAGGCGGATACAAAGGCGCTGCGGCACACGGACGGCCTGCCGGAGAACCGGCTGAACCTGCTGGAGGAGTGCAGCCATTACAAGGTGTGGAAGCTGGATCTGAAGGGCAGTTTTGCTTTTGAGCAGAAGTATCCCTTCCTAATCCTCAGCGTACTGGAGGGCAGCGGGACGGTGGACGGGAGAAAAGTAGGGAAAGGGGATCATATGCTGTTTACCTGCGGCCACGGCGGCGTGACGCTGGAAGGGGAGCTGGAAGCCATATTGTCCACCGTGGGAGGAGAGAGATGAAGATACCCCAGGATCCTGTTATACTCTTAAGTTTTGTGAACCTGAAGCTCAGGGATCAGTATTCCGGGCTGGACGCGCTCTGCGAGGACCTGGAGGTGGACCGGGAGGAACTGGCCAGGAGGCTGGCGTCCATAAATTATCATTACAACGAGGGAAAGAATCAGTTTGAGTAGTGCAGAAAAGGGAAGGGCAGGCGAAAACGGCAGGCGGCTTAAGGGGCTGCGCTGCCAGATCTGCACCGGCTGCGGCCTCTGTCCGGGGATCCCCCGGGAGGAAGGGGCCGCGGGCGGTGTGCATGTGCTGTGGGACGATGGCCTGGGAGGGGAGAAGCGTCCTGTGGAAGGCCCGGCCCGGCTTGTGACGGCGGATGTGGGAACCACAACGGTTGCCATGCTGCTCTTTGGCAGGGACGGGGAGGTGGCGGACCGGTATTTGGCGGTGAACCCTCAGACCGCCTATGGGGCGGATGTGCTCTCCCGTATCCGTGCGGCGGAGGATCCCCGTGCGGCAGAGGAGATGCGGAAGGGAGTGCTGGGGGAGCTGGCCCGGGGGCTCAGGCGGTTTTCCGGCCTTCTGGAACCGGGGGAGAAGCTCTATATGGCGCTGGCCGCGAATACCACCATGACCTATCTCCTGATGGGATGGAATCCGGCGGAGCTCGGAAGAGCGCCCTTCCACGCTTCCAGGCTCTCGGGGGCGGAGACGGAGATCGACGGTGTGCCCTGCTATGTGTTCCCGGGCCTGTCCGCCTTTGTGGGCGGAGATATCGTCTCGGGGATCTATGCCTGCGGCCTGGGGCGGAGGGAGGAGCTGACGCTTCTCATCGACCTTGGGACCAACGGCGAGATGGTGCTGGGGAACAGCCAGCGGCAGATCGCCTGCGCCACGGCGGCGGGGCCCGCTTTCGAGGGCGGCGTGAACAGGGGCGTCTGGGGGGCGGACATGGTCGGGCTTCTGGCCAGGCTGCGCCGGGAAGGGATCCTGGATGAGACAGGGCTTCTGGCGGAGGAATTTTTTGACCGGGGCATCCGGATCGGCAATGTGACGGTGACGCAGGAGGCGGTGCGCAGTGTGCAGCTGGCCAAGGGGGCGGTGGCGGCGGGAGTGGAGATCCTGCTGGACCGGTTTGGCGCACGGGCGGACCAGGTGGGCCGGGTGATCCTTGCAGGCGGCTTCGGTTATTACCTGCGCCCGGAATCCGCGGCGGAGATCGGCCTGCTTCCGTCGGATCTGGCCGCCAGGGCGGCGGCGGGGGGCAACACCGCCCTGGCCGGAGCGTTCCTGGCGGGGGAAAAGATCCTGCGGGAGGGCGGTACGGGGCCTTTGCAGAGGGAGCTGCGGGATACGGTACTGCGGGCGGAGGTGCTGAACCTGGCGGAGGCGCCGGGGTTTGGGGAAAGGTATGTATCCCTGATGGCGCTGGAAAGGCGCTGAGACCTTTTATGGAGGGAGTATGAAACAGATCATCTTAAGATATTTAAAGCCTTATTTTCCCCGGATGGGCGTGGGGTTCGTGATCAAGTTTGTCGGCACGGTCATGGACCTTGGGATCCCCTATATATTGGCGCATATCATTGATTTTGTGATCCCGCTGCGGGACCGGGGGGCGGTGCTTGGCTGGGGCGGCCTGATGGTGTTGTGTTCCCTTATGGCGGTGGCCTTTAACATTATCGCGAACCGGATGGCGTCCCGGGTGGCGGGCGACGCCACAGAGGCTATCCGCCATGATCTCTTTGCAAAGACCATGAGCCTTTCCAACGCGAAGACGGATTATTTTACCAAGCCCTCCCTGATCTCCCGCATGACTTCCGATACATACAACATGCATCAGATGCTGGGGCGGGTACAGCGGCTTGGGGTCAGGGCGCCCATATTGCTCATCGGCGGGATCTGCGTCACCTTTACGCTGGATCCGGCCATGGCCTGTGTACTGCTGGCGGTGCTGCCCCTTTTGGGATTTATCACGGTATATGTGTCCAGGCGCAGCATCCCCATGTATGGAGGGCTTCAGGAGGCCAACGACCGCTTCGTGCGGATGGTCCGGGAGGATATTTCCGGCATAAGGGTGATCAAGGCGCTCTCCAAGACAGACCATGAGACGGAGAAGTTCCGTTCCATCAACCGGGAGGTGGTGGAGCGGGAGAGGAAGAACGGTATGGTCATGGCCATCATCGACCCGTCCATGAACATCCTTCTGAACCTGGGGCTGGTGGGCGTGATAC
>CANPYT010000060.1 GCA_947588705.1 uncultured Acetatifactor sp.
AAAACAAGATTTTTATATTTTTCATTCACAGTAAGTTTTTGCGTCCTATACGTGACAGAATGCTCATCTAAAAATAAACCGCCGCCTAATATTCCATCGCGGCATAAGCTGCACATAAAAGCTTTTCTCATTTTAATCTCCATTCCGCCGCCTTTCAGTTGGCGGCACAAATAGTAATGAAAGTGTTTTACACCTCCGCATTTACGTGTTACAATAGACTTAATTATTAAGGCATCCCGGCATCAACATCAGATGCACCCACCCGTTTCGCTGTTGATGTGCAGGTGCGCCTCTTCTATCTAGGTGGGAATACCTCTAAGATGGTTCACTATGTGAGCCTTCTTTTTGTGTCTAATTCACGTTTTGAGCTTAATTTACTTTCTTTCACACTACTCCTTCTCCTCTTCTTTTTCTCCGCCTACCTTTTCCACAAAGATATCGTTTAAGGACGGCTCATAGCTTCCAAATGCCTCCACCGAGAGTTCAGAAGCCGCCAGCCGCTCCAGCACCTGCCTGCGGCCCGCGCTCTCTTCCAGCTCCAGGATCAGAAATTCCTTCTTCTCCCCTGCGACCTTTGCCACGCCTTCCAGGAGCTTCTCCGCCACCGGTTTCAGCTCATCCTTGGATATCCCTTCCGCCGCCAGGATCAGGCGGTTTCTGCCGTACTCCTTCTTGATCTCCTTCAGTTCCCCGGCCAGGGTGACATTTCCCTGGTCGATGATAGCGATATGATCGCAGAACTCCTCCACATAACTCATCTGATGGCTGGAGAAGATCACCAGCCTGTCCTCCGCGATCAGCTCGCCGATCACATCTTTCAGGATCTGGGCGTTCACGGGATCCAGCCCGCTGAACGGCTCATCCAGGATTACGATCTCCGGGTCATGGACCAGAGTGGACGCCAGCTGGACCTTCTGCTGATTTCCCTTGGACAGCGTCTCCAGCTTCTTGTTCCGGTATTCATCCACTTCCAGGCGCTTCAGCCATCTGTCCGCGCTGGCGGCCGCCTCCCTGCTGCTCATCCCGCGCAGTGTGCCGAGAAAGATCATCTGGTCGATGACCCGGCGCTTTGGGTACAGGCCCCTCTCCTCCGGCAGGTAACCGATCCGATGTTTGCCCGGGATAAATTTTTTCCCATCCAGCAGCATTTCGCCGCTGTCTGCGCGAAACACATCCATCAGGATGCGGATCGTAGTGGTTTTTCCCGCTCCGTTCCTGCCGAGCAGGCCCAAAGCCCTGCCGCTCACCACCTGGAAGGTGATCCCGTGAAGTACCTCCTTCTCCCCGAACTTTTTGTGAAGATCTTTAACTTCAAGTAACATATGGTCTCCTTTCCTCTCTCTTGCTCGTTCCCACTTTTCCCCTCGCCTTTTTCATCTTTTCCTCATTTTTTCTCTAACTCTCTCCCCATTTCCTCCCAATCTTTCCTTCCATCTCTCCCTGGCCTTTCCGGCCGTTTCCCTATCCGCCGCTTAAAACTCCTGTATCATACCCAGGATAAACCCGGCAATACCGCCTGCCAGGACACACAGCAACAGGTAAAAGCCATATTCCCCCACCAGCGAGATCCACCGCAGTTTCCGGTCATATTTCCTGTCATTCAAGGGGCTTATTCTTCCCTCTTCCCCTCTGTAGATCACCGTCCTGTTTTCCAGGGCACAGACAAAAGTCCATCCCCGTTCTTCCGCGTCATGGACACTCTGGATCTGCCAGTCGTTGTTCAGGCCATTCCAGTCCTTGCTGTCCGCTATCCTTTCCTGGTCCAGCTCCTTGCGGCGGCGGTTTACCAGCCATTTGCTGTCCATGGTATAAACCTGATTCACACCCTCCCGTTTCTCAAAAAAGTACCGCGTTGGCGTGACATCTGTCAAGATCCATCCTTTCCGTGCCTGATCCTGCAAAAACTGTTTCAGCTTCTTCACCGTAAAAATCAGCTTTCGGACGCTTTTGTGGACAGCCGGGTCTGTGCTTTCCTCCCATTCTGCCCGAGTCATTGTCATTTCTGCGGCGCACCTGTCCCCCCACCGCCAGGCGGCTACCGACATGAAGTTGGCCAGAATCACATAAATCAACGTCACCCAGTCATACCAGCCCAGGTTACATCTCTGAAACAGAAGCTGGAACAGCTTTACCACCAGGTCTGCCACAGCCACCACCGCGCCCCAAAACACCTGCCGCTTGGCGCTCTCCTTTAGAAAAGCCTGAAATTTCTCGGCTCTGTAACGTCTGGAATCCGGATCATTGTGAAGCTCGTTTATACCGCCTTCCTCATATTCTTTGGCAAAATAGTAGGTCATGCTCTCATCATGAGTCACTTCCCTCCATCCCAGCTCCCTGGCCATCTCCAAAAACATTTCCTTGCGGCGTATCTCTTCCAGCGTGGGCCGCTTCGACAGGTTGAACCGGTCTACATCGTACAGATATCTCCTGGGTGTTCCCCGGACAAACGTAAAATAGATCCCAAGGGAAAGATCTTCCAGAAACCACCCCTTCAAAGCCATATCTTCCAGCCATTTTCTCTCCTTCTGGTAACTCGTATAGAACCGGAACCGATGTATTCTGTTTTCCCTGTTTTTCGTCTTTCCCATTTGATCCACTCCCTCCCCGGTCAACCCGAACCGTCTCTGTCCGGCCCAGCTCTTGGTATCTGTGCTGCCTTCCCGGCCGGACTGCTCCATACCGCTCGGATACACCTTACAGCCCCCCCTGATTTATAACGCTCCGCCCATCCGCAAGCTGTTTCTCCAGCCGCTCCGTCTCCCGGCGCACCAGCTCAAGCCCGATATCCGTGATCTGATATGATTTTTTCCCTTCCCCGCCGGAAACCGTCACGATCACACCGTCCGCCACAAGTCGTCCCACCATGGTGTACAGCGTTCCGGTGCCCAGAACGATCCTGCCCTTTGTGAGGCCGCTCACATACTGCATAATGGCGTATCCGTGCCTGGGCGTCATCACGGACAGGAGGGTGTAGTAGGTTGTTTCCGTCATGGGGATATACTTTTTCAGCAAGCTGTCGTCCAATTCCTCTCCTCCCGCGCATATATTTTTCCTCGACATGTCGAGCATCGACATGTCGTGTCTAAACATAAAATAGCATAGTTATTTCCAGGTGTCAACCATATTTTGCAATAACTCACCCGGTTATAACTCACCCGGCCATAGCAACAGTTCAGCCCGCGCCATTCCCCAAACCGCGCTGACGCGCCCTCCGGCGCTGTGCGCCTGCCTTTTCCCATCAGATCAGGCGGCTGGCTGAACTGTTACCGGCCATATCCAGAGCAGGACCCGCGCGGGTACGCCATCAAAAAAACAGGCGCGTCCAAACCGGATCCCACCGGCTCGGCCGTGCCTGTTCCACTGATAAAACAGTTTTTTCGATTTCCCTCCAATGCGGCAACTCCCCGTTGCCTATAACATCCCCTGAGACTTATAGTTTAAATTTCCCAACTTCTGTAGACAGCTGGCCGGAAATCTCCTTGTTGGCATCGGCCTCCTCGTTAATGCTTTCCATGCTCTGCGTCAAGTCGGATGAAACAGTCGTCACATTGACAACGCCCTTTGTGCTTTCTTCCACGGCGATATTCACGGATTCTACGGCTTCCTTGATACTGTCTATATTTTCCCGGAGCTCTTCACTGTCCGCCGCAAACTCCCGCATCACATCGCTGAGATGCCCTACGTCGTTCTGATAGTTCCTGCTGTTTTCCAGAAGCATCTCATATCCTGCCATAGCCGTCTCATCCAGGAACTGGAGCATCCGGCCTGCCTCCTGGGCCAGCTCATTCACCGCAGAGATCACCTCCTGGCTCACATTCTGGATTTCCGCGGCCGCTTTCGCGGAATTAGCCGCCAGGGATCCGATCTCCCCTGCCACCACGGCAAACCCTCTTCCCGCTTCTCCGGCCCTGGCCGCCTCGATATTGGCGTTCAGCGCAAGGAGGCTTGTCTGGTCTGTGATATTGATGATCTCGGCCGTCAGCGAATCGATCTGCTCCACCGCCTTGGAGCGCTGGATCCTTTCATTCACCTTCTGGGACATTTCGTCCGCAAGGCTGCCCGCCCTCTCCTTATCGCTCTGCGCTTTCTCATAAACCTCACGCACCCTCTCCATGGTGAGCTGCGAACTGTCGCTCTCCTGGGAAGCCTTCTCCGCAATATTTCCAACCGTGTTGTTGATATTGGACACGGATTCATTCACTTGATACAGGGAAGCGCTTGTCTCTTCCATGGCGGCGCTCATCTCCTCCATGGTGGAGGAAACGTCCGAAATATTATCCCGGGCGCTGACCAGGCTTTCCGCCACGGAATTGGCAGACGCCTCTAACTTTCTGGAATCATCGGCAATACCCAGCATGATCTTCCGTATATATTCCAGCATGGCGTTCACGTTCCCGGCGATCAGCTCCAGCTCGTCTCCGGAACTGATATCAAGCTTCTGGGTCAGGTCGCCCTCATTGTTGACAAGGTCATATATCTTTTCGTCTACCTTCCGCAGGCTCTTCACGATTCTGCCCACGATCAGGTTCAGCAGGACCACAGATAATATGATGCAGATCACGCTCAGCTGCATGATGCTGCTCCTGGCGCCCTCGATCCTGTCTTCCACATAGGCTGCGTCATAATCGCAGCCCAGGATCCCTGTCACGCTCCCGTCACTGCCATAGATAGGCAGATATGCGGAGATCAGCGAACCGTCTTCCGTCACGTCAATGTAATCCTGAATATATTCATGGCCGGCAAACACGTCCGCCAGTTCCTGGTAAGATGCCTCAAACAACTCCCCCGGCATTGCCTGCCCGCCCGTTGCATCCGTGTCCACGCCGTAATATACATTTTTGCCGTCGTCCGAATACAGCGTATACAAAAACTTGATCCCGCAGATTTTCTGCACCTGGCGGAGAGCCGTCAGCAAGCTTTCATAGGCTTCGCTCCCCTGCGCTCCTTCCCTTACCTCTTCCAGCAGATCTCCGTCCACCGCGGTCTGCGCCACCGCCGCCGCCATCTGGGCCTCCTCCACGCCCAGGGCGATCATGCCGGATTGGATGCGGGAGTACGCGTTCCCTCCCATGAGCAGGCACATAACCAAAACCAAAATGCTGGATGGTACCAGCACTTTGTAACGAATGCTCCACTTTCTTACCTTTTTCTTCATTTTTCCTCTCATTCTTCCGGAAATCTTCCCTCCAAGTTCCGGCTCTTCTGCTACCCATGCCGTCCGGCGATCCTCTTTTTTCAGCCTTGGCCATGTACAACTTTACCATATATACTATATCACAATTGTGATAAATCGTCAATTCTATTGTCGGAGGCCCGGATTTTTGCCTTTGATCTCTTTTAACAAACCCATGCATACCTCGGTCATCATCCCGCTGATCTCCCCGGCGGTAAAGGAACACATATTTGTTGCGCAAAGTACCGCTATTCCGTGCGTGTATATCCACAGATGGCGGTAAAGGTTTTCGGAATCTTTCTTGTCAAGCCCATATCCATTCTGGACGGACCGCAGTATCTGGCCATAGCTTTCGTCAATGATCGGCAGGATACCTGAGACAGGCGGTTTCTGCGGCTGTTCTGTCATGAAAAGAAGCTGGAACAGCTTCGGCTCCTGGAGCGCAAACAAGATATACTGTGTGCCCACTCCCTTAAAAGGCAGTTCCTGCCGCAGCCCTTCTTGAATATATCCGGCATAGATGTTTTTCGCCGCTTTTCGGACCTCTTTCTGTACTTCCTTCATATTTTCAAAGACCGTAAAGATCGGTTTTGCCGATGAGCCCAGCTTTGCTCCCAGCGCCCTCGCGGTGAGAGCGTCGATCCCTTCTTCCCGCGTTAGGTTCAGGGCGGCATTTATGATCTCTTCTCGTGTAAATTTACATTTTGGCGGCACGTTTCATCCTCCTCGCATAATCAGGGTCTATTGTTTCGCAACATCTGTTTTCAACTATAGCGCACGGCAGAAAATAAGTCAATAAAAATAGGAAACGTACTTAAATAGTGTCTTTTTCCGACTAGGTATCTATTGCGGGATAAGCGATGTCTGTGTTATACTGTACCATGATCCACGAAAGAACACGCAGCCGGGCATAGACAGAATGCCGTCAATGAGGTAGCCAATGGCAGTCAAAAGAAAATTTATCAGCACACGTTTATTAAAAGAAGGAATGAAGATCGATCAGGCCATTGTGGACGCCACCGGCAGATCCCTGATCGAAAAGGGCGCATACCTGGATGATTTTCATATCGACTATCTCCAGGAACGAGGCGTGGGCGGCGTCTATATCCAGGAGGGGGAACCGGATCCGGATGAACTGGATCTGGAAAAGCTGCCTCCGTACACCAGGGAGGCCATAGAAAAGAACCGCGTAGAAGACCGGACCAAGGTAAATCTCACCGAGAGCGTCCGGAAACGGGTGGGCGAGGGGATTCAGTTCCTATATAATAACACGGATTCGGAAAATTTCTCGGAGGCGACCAACAATGTGGCCAACGAACTGATGCATACCATCACCGACAACGACGCCGTGGCGGTGGATATCAATATGCTGAAGGTCAGCGATGAGTACACCTTCAAGCACAGTGTGGACGTAGCCACCATGGCTATGATCATCGGCAAAAAGCACGGCCTCAGCGACACAGAGGTCCATGAGCTGGGAATTGCCGGCCTGCTCCATGACGTGGGAAAATCCCGGATCCCCAACGAGGTTTTAAACAAGGCTGGGCGTCTGAATGACGAGGAATTTGCGCTGATGAAGCAGCATACCCTGTTCGGATTCGAGATCCTGAAAAAAAGGAACGAGTTTTCCGACGCGATCATGCGCGGCGTCCTGCAGCATCATGAAAAGATCAACGGCAAGGGCTATCCCCTGGGCTGCGGCGCGGACAAGATCCATTCCTACGCAAAAATAATCTCCGTAGCAGATATTTATGACGCGCTGGTGACGGAACGCCCTTACAAGAGCGCATTTGCCAAGGGATATGCCATCGAGATGATCATGGCCATGACCGACGAACTGGATCTGGACGCCATGAAAAGCTTTCTGCACAGCGTGATCCTTTACTCTGTGGACAGCGTCGTCCAGCTTTCCAACGGGGAGTCAGCCAGAGTCGTGGAAAACAATCCTGAAAACTGCCTGCGGCCCAAAGTCGTTGGCCTCAAATCCGGGAAAGTCTATGACCTGTCAAACGACATTACCTGCGCAAGCCTGATCATTCAGTGAGCCGCGGCGGCGATCCCTCAGCCCAGGGCCACGTCCAGGATCATCATCAGCACAAAGCCCAGGGCCACTCCCACCGTTCCGATGTTGGAATGGATGCCGGACTGAGACTCCGGTATCAGTTCTTCCACCACAACGTAGATCATCGCTCCGGCGGCGAAGGCCAGAAGATAGGGCAGCACCGGCACCACCTGCTCCGCCAGCAGCAGTGTCACGACCGCCCCGACAGGTTCCACAACGCCGGACAGCATACCATACCAGAAAGCCTTTTTTCGGGAACTCCCCGCGCTGCGAAGCGGCATGGAGATAATGGCTCCCTCGGGGAAATTCTGTATGGCGATCCCAATAGCCAGCGCCAGCGCTCCCGCCAGCGTGATACCCGTGTCTTCCATCAGGGCCCCGGCCAGTGTCACTCCCACCGCCATCCCCTCCGGCAGGTTGTGAAGCGTCACCGCCAGCACCAGCATAGTGGTCTTTTTCAGTTCGCTCTTTACCCCTTCCGGCTTCTCATTGTCCAGGTGCATATGGGGCACCAGGCTGTCAAGCAAAAGTAAAAATCCCATTCCCAGCAGAAAACCGGCGGCCGCCGGAAGCCAGACGCTTCCTCCCCGCTCCCTGGCCATGTCGATAGCCGGGATCAACAGCGACCACACGGAAGCCGCGATCATTACTCCTGACGCGAATCCTAAAAGTAGTTTTTCCAGACGGGAATTCATCTGCCGTCTCATAAAAAATACCATAGCCGCTCCCAGCGTTGTCCCTAAAAAGGGAATGACCAGCACCAAGATCCCGTTCATTCTGCCCTCCTGTTCTGCCGTATGCACAGCCTGACAACAGCATTTCTGCCTTTTCCAAAGATCAGGGGCACAGACGCCCGGACCCGGCACACATTTGTATTTATACTATGCATTCCTGCCGCTCCTGTTCCTCGCCTTTGCCTCTGCCCTCTGCCGCCGCGCACAGCCATAGATCCCCATGGCCGGTTTTGGGCCGCTATACTCAAATACCATGCCCATAACGGCCCGCGCCATTCGCGAAACCGCGCTGCGCCGCTTCCCAGGAAATGCGGGATTTATTTCATCCGGCTTTTCGTCCGGTCTTCACCCTCAGGCAGCGGACTGCATTCAGGACCGCCAATACCATGACGCCCACATCGGCAAAGATCGCCATCCACATATTGGCAATCCCCGCCGCGCCCAGCGCCAGGCAGACCCCTTTGACGCCCAGCGCAAATAGGATATTCTCATAAACAATGCGCATACACTTCCGGGATATCTGCATGGCAAGCGCAAGCTTATAGGGATCGTCATCCATGAGCACGATATCCGCGGCCTCAATGGCGGCATCGGAGCCCAGGGCCCCCATCGCCACGCCAATGTCCGCCCTGGACAGCACGGGCGCATCGTTGATTCCGTCCCCCACAAATACGAGTTTCTCCTTCGCGGATTTTTCTTTCAGCAGCTTCTCCACCGCCTCCACCTTGTCTGCGGGCAGCAGCTCACTTTTCACCTCATCCAGCCCCAAAAGCCCCGCCACATGTTCGGCCACTCCGCGGCTGTCCCCGGTCAGCATCACCGTCTTTTTCACTCCCGACGCCTTCAGGGCCCGGATCGCTTCCGCCGCCTGCTCCTTTACCACATCGGCGATCAGAAGATAGCCGCTGTACCTGCCATTTACCGCAAGGTGCACCACAGTGCCCGCCTCCCGGACTTCCTCGCAGGCGATGCCCAGCTTTTTCATCAGCTTATCGTTGCCCGCAGCCACCGGCACTCCGTCCACCAGGGCCGTGACTCCGTGGCCGCCGATTTCCTCCACCCCGGTTATCCGCTCCGGGGCGATCTCCCGCCCATACGCTTCCTTTAGGCTTTTGCTGATGGGATGGGTGGAATAACTTTCTGCGCAGGCAGCATATTCCAAGAGCTTCCGCTCCGCCAGCCCTGCCGCCGTCGCCGCGCCGATCACGTCGTCCTCTGCCACCGCACCCGTCTCTGCCGCCGGCGCCGCGTCCTCCGCCGCGATCTGGCTGGCCCACTCCGGCGAAGGGTAAACTCCCGCCACCTGGAATACTCCCCGCGTCAGCGTACCTGTCTTGTCAAACACCACATATTTCGCCTGGGACAGGGCTTCCAGGTAATTGGATCCCTTCACCAGGATCCCACAGCCGGAAGCGCCTCCGATCCCGCCGAAAAAGCTCAGGGGGATCGAAATCACAAGGGCGCAGGGGCAACTGATCACCAGAAACGTCAAGGCCCTGATCACCCAGGTGCTCCAGTTTGCCGGGTTCCCCAGGATCAGATTCCCCACGGTCGGCAGCACTGCCAGCGCGAGGGCTCCATAACACACTGCCGGGGTATAATATCTGGCAAATTTCGTGATAAAGTTTTCCGCCCTGGCCTTTTTCATACTGGAATTTTCCACCAGATCCAGTATCTTTGACACTGTGGATTCCCCAAATTCCCTGGTGGTGCGGATCTTCAGCATTCCCGTCAGGTTCACGCAGCCGCTGACAATCTCCTGTCCGCTGCAGACATCCCGCGGCACACTCTCCCCAGTGAGTGCGCTGGTGTTCAGCGAAGAAGCGCCCTCCACCACAACGCCGTCGATCGGCACCTTCTCACCGGGCCGAACCACAATGACCGAGCCCGTCTCCACATCGTCCGGATCCACCTGCTCCAGCCGTCCATCCTCCCTCTCGAGATTGGCGTAATCCGGCCGGATATCCATGAGGGCCGTAATGTTCCGGCGGCTCTTTCCCACAGCCACCGCCTGAAACAGCTCGCCGATCTGATAAAACAGCATAACCGCGACGCCCTCCGCGAACTCTCCTTCCTCCCCCTGGGATACGTTGTAGAGCCCAAGGAGCATGGCTCCCACGGTGGCCACCGCCATCAGGAAATTTTCATCGAAAATCTCGCCGTGCACGATACCCAGAAAAGCCTTCCGCAAAATATCATAGCCGATGACCAGGTAAGGTATCAGGTACAGCCCGAACAGCCCGTACCCCTTCACAGGCACAAACCGCAGGACTGTCATCATCACAGCCGCCGCCAGGATCCGAAATAGCATTTTTTTCTGTTTTCCCGTCATAGTAAACTCTCTCCAATTCCCGGATCTTCCATCAATTTTCCAAATAGATCTCGCAGTCGCTCTCCACCTTCTTGCATGCTTTCCGCACCGCCTGCATCACGCTGTTCTCGTCAGCGCCCTCGGAAAAGTCTACCTTCATCTTCTGTGTCATGAAACTGACTGTCGCATCCTGAACACCCTCCACCTTCTTTGCGGTCTCCTCCATTTTCAGGGCGCAATTCGCGCAGTCCACCTCGATCTTGTAAGTTTTTTTCATCGCTTCCTCCTTTTTTCTGTTCCCATTTCTCTGTTCCCAGATGCAAACGGTTTGCATTTCACTTTTTGGTTCGTTCATATGAACCACTGTTCATATGTTTATGATACCACACCCTGTTCCGATGTCAATACTTTTTTAGAGAACCGCAGCTTTTTTTATAACAGTTCAGCCGATTGACATGTTCAGAGGAAGATCGTGCCCGCACGAATTTTCCATCATGTCTGGCGGCTGAGGGAGTGCCATTTTATGAGCAAAGGCAGGCGCACAGCGCCGGAGAGCGCATCAGCGCAGCTTTGCGAATGGTGCGGGCTGAACTGTTACTTTTTTCAGATGCCCGCGGTTCCCCGGGTATCTTCCCGGAGCTCATCCATGGTGTGCTCCGCGAGAAGATTGCTGCGGATATCGATGATGGGGCCTCCGGTTCCCTCGATATACTCTTTCGTGATGGTCACTCTTCCGATATTATCGTCCTTGGGAATCTCATACATGATATCCAGCATAAACTCTTCGATAATGGAACGCAGCGCTCTGGCCCCGGTATCCCGCTCCAGAGCCTTCTCCGCAATAGCTTCCAGAGCCCCCTCAGTAAATTCCAGTTTCACCTCGTCCAGGTCCAGAAGCTTCTGATACTGTTTCAGGATGGCATTCTTGGGCTCCTTCAGGATCTTTATCATCATCTCTCTGTTCAGGCCCTCCAGCGTGAAAATGATCGGCAGGCGCCCTATAAACTCGGGGATCATGCCAAACTTTCGGATATCTTCCACCGTGACCTTGGAGAGGATGTTTTTATCCTTGTCATACTTGTCTTTCAGCTCGGAATTGAATCCGATAGAAGCCGACTTTGTCAGGCGCTCCTTGATAATATCCTCCAGGTCCGGGAATGCGCCGCCGCAGATGAACAAAATATTCCGGGTGTTCACTGTGGCAAGGGGAACCATGGCGTTCTTGCTGTTGGCGCCCACGGGCACCTCCACCTCCGCGCCCTCCAAAAGCTTCAGCATCCCCTGCTGAACGCTCTCGCCGCTGACATCCCGTGTGTTGGTATTCTTCTTCTTTGCGATCTTGTCGATCTCGTCTATAAAGATAATGCCCTGTTCCGCCTTCTCCACGTCATTGTCAGCAGCCGCCAGCAGCTTGGACACCACCGATTCAATGTCGTCCCCGATATAGCCGGCCTCCGTAAGCGAGGTCGCGTCCGCGATCGCCAGCGGCACATCCAGAAGCCTGGCCAGGGTTTTCACCAGATATGTCTTGCCGCAGCCGGTAGGGCCGATCATCAGCATATTGGACTTCTCGATCTCAATATCGTCCATGGTTCCCGTAGCCACACGCTTGTAATGATTGTATACCGCTACGGAGATCACCTTCTTGGCCTTCTCCTGGCCCACCACATATTCATCCAGGTGCGCCTTGATCTTATGGGGCGCCGGAATGTTCTTAATGTTAAGGACAGGCTCTTCCCCCTCTTTGCGCTTTTTCTTTTTCAGCTTCTGCTTGTTGGGGATCCCTCCGTCTCCCTGGAGATCCGCAAGATTGACAAAGCTGATATTGGGAAATCCGCCCTGCTTTGTCAGCTGATCCAGTTCATTCTGAAAACCGGGGTTATTCAGCATTCCCTGATAGTCGAACTGGCTTACCGTCTCCATCGTTTTGTGCATACAGTCGCTGCACACACAGATATTGTTGGGCAGCTTGAACATTTTACCGGCTTTGCTCTCCGGCCGGCGGCAGATAAAGCATACATCCTCATATTCGCTGTTTTCGCTTTTTCCCGCATTCTTTGCGCTGGATGCGTCCCTGTCCCTCTTAATGTCCTCCTCGCCGGACTCAGAACCGTTTTCGCCGCCTGTTCCGTTTTCCTGCTCGTAATGATCTGACATAAATATCTCCATTTCCCAACCGGATCCCCCGGCCGCTCTGTATTTTAACCTATTATGAGTATACTTGAATTTATGCGCCAGCACAAGTAAAGTTTTTCTAAATATAAAGTAACAGTTCAGCCGGTTGCCTGATTTGATGGAAAATCGTGCTTGCACGAATTTTCCATCATGTCTGGCAACCGAGGGAGCGCCATCTTATGAGCAAAGATAGGCGCAAGGCGCCGGAGAGCGCGTAAGCGCGGCTTTGCGAATGGCGCGGGCTGAACTGTTACACACAAACCTCCCGGACGGATATGCTCCGCCCGGGAGGTAGTATTTCCCATTATATTGATAGATAGATCCCTTTAAGAACGGCTGCCCAGCGTGATCTGCAGCTCCACTGTCTTGTACTGGCCGTTCATCACACGCATCACCTTTATTTCCACAGTTTCGCCCTCGCTGTAATATTCCAGCGTACTGCTCAGGTCATTGGCGGAGGACACCTTCTGTTTGTCAAAGCTGACGATCACATCGCCATACAGGATCCCTGCCGCCTCTGCAGCAGAACCGGGCTCTACGCTGTAAACATAGGCGCCCTGAGGCATTCCGAAGACCTGGGCATACTGGGCATTGATGGTCTGAAGCGAAACGCCCAGGTATCCCCTGTCATCCTCCTCTACCTTCTCCGTCCTGGTCTGGCGCTCCATCAGGTCCGCGATAATAGGGCTGGCAGTGGTGATGGGGATGGCATATCCCATACCTTCCACATAGGTACCGCCGATCTTGCTGGAATTGATGCCAACTACCTCGCCGTCCATGTTCAGCAGCGCACCGCCGGAGTTGCCGGGATTGATCGCCGCGTCCGTCTGGATAAAGTAACCTGTATAGCCGTCGTCAAAGGTAAGCTCCCTGGCAAGGGCGCTGACCATACCGCCGGACACGGACTGGCCATATCCAAGGGCGTTGCCGATGGCGATCACCGGCTCGCCCAGCTCCAGCGTATCGCTGTCTCCCAAGGTGGCAACCGTTATCGCCTCCTTTGTCTCCTGAGACAGGCTGGAGAGCGGCACCGCTACCACCGCAAGATCCATTTCTGAATCCAGGCCCTTGATCACCGCCTCGGCCTCCGTACCGTCGATAAATGTTACCATCAGGTGATCCGCGCCTTCCACTACATGATTGTTGGAAACGATCAGCAGTTCCTTATCGTTCTCCTGCACGATGATGCCGGAACCGCTGGATGCCTCATTCTGGCTGTATGTCTGCCCCCAGAAGGTAGCCGTGCTGGTATAATTGTTCACAATGGAAACCATAGCCGGCATAACCTGCTTTACTACCGCGGAAGCATCCCCCTGCGTATAGTTAATGTAATTCCCCACAGGCGCGGCAAGCTGCCCGCTGCCCGTCGGCGTGTTCTCGGCCTCATCCCTTTCCACTTCCTGTTCCGGCGCTTCCTCTTTCTGGGAAAACTGCCCGGTTCCCAGCTGGACCGCATAAAATCCGAGACCGGCAAACAGCCCGAAGCAGAGCCCAAGGCTGACGCTGAGGGCCACCTTTCGGAAAACGCCGGTCTTCTTCCTTTCAGGCTTGGCCTTCTTGGGAGGTTCCGCGGGGCTTACAGGCGCCGCGTTGCTGATGTGGTCGAAATAACCGTTTTCCGACGCGCCGGAAGTGTTCCTGGTCACCGCATTTTCCGTTACATTTTCTTGTTCGTACATATTGATTCCCTCTTTCTTTAATGGAAAATGATTTTGTTATCTTTATGTACCACAGTATATCCACTATCTGTGAAGAAATTGTGTTCCGTTTATGAAGTGATTGTGAAATCGGTTTTTCCGGCTTTCTCATTCCACCGTCACGGATTTTGCCAGGTTTCTGGGCTTATCCACATCGCAGCCCCTTCCCACGGCCACATAATAGGCAAAAAGCTGAAGCGGGATAATAGCCAGGGAATTTGCAAACCAGGGATTGGTCTCCGGGAGATATACCACATAGTCCGCCGCTTTCTCGATCGCCTTATTTTCTTCATTCGTCACCGCCATGACAAAGGCCCCCCGCGCCTTTACTTCTACTATATTGCTGATCGTCTTCTGATAGAGCGCGGGCTGCGTAGACAGTCCTACCACAAGCGTTCCCTCCTCGATCAGGGAGATGGTGCCGTGCTTCAGCTCTCCCGCCGCATAAGCTTCCGAATGGATATAGGAAATTTCCTTCAGCTTCAGGGATCCCTCCAGCGAGATGGCATAATCCACCCCTCTTCCGATAAAGAAAATATCCCTTGCGCCCAGGTAGCGGTTTGCAAAATGCTGGATTTTCTGTTTCTGGCCCAGCAGAAGCTCTATCTGGTCCGGCAGGCACCGCAGGTCTGCCAGCATCTTCCGGAACGTTTCCTCCTCCACCGTTCCCCTGACCTTTGCCAGTTTCAGGGCAAGCAGATACAATGCCACAAGCTGAGCGCTGTAGGCTTTTGTCGTCGCGACGGCGATCTCCGGCCCGGCCCAGGTATATAGGCAGGAATCCGCTTCCCTGGCTATGGAGCTTCCCACCACATTCACGATCCCAAGGACCTTAAAACCTCTTTCCTTTGACTCCCGCAGGGCCGCCAGGGTATCGGCGGTCTCGCCGGACTGGCTGATGACGATGACCATGGCCCCTTCCTCCAGGATGGGATTCCGATAGCGGAATTCACTGGCCACATCCACCTCCACCGGGATCCTTGCAAGCCCTTCCAGCACATATTTCCCGGTAACTCCCGCGTGATACGCGGAGCCGCAGGCCACAATGTGGATCCTGCTGATCTTTTTCATCTCCTCTTCCGTCATGTTCAGTTCTTCGATGACAATGTCGTCCTTTTTCAGCCGCGGAGAAAGCGTGTCCGCAAGCGTCTTCGGCTGCTCGTGCATCTCCTTCAGCATAAAATGCTCATAGCCCGCTTTCTCAGCGGCATCCGCATCCCAATCGATAGTGACAGGTGTTTTTTCCAATTCCTCTTCATCCACGGAGAAAAACCGGAGCCCGTCGGCCTGAAGCACTGCCACCTCCTGATTGTCCATGTAATACACGGTCCTTGTGTACTTGAGGATCGCGGGCACATCCGACGCGATGAAGCATCCCGTGTCATTCCGCCCCACGATCAAAGGGCTGTCTTTTCTGGCGGCATAGACCTCGTCAGGATGATCCGCAAACAGGATCCCCAGGGCATAAGACCCTTCCACCCGGTGCAGCACCTTCGTGATAGCCTCCAGTGGATTTCCCTTGTAATAATAGTCCAAAAGATGCGCCAGCACTTCCGTATCCGTCTCCGACTTAAATTCATATCCCTTGTCGATCATCTTTTTCCGCAGGAGGATGTAATTCTCGATAATGCCGTTGTGCACCACGGCAATCGTTCCCTTGTTGTTGGTATGAGGATGGGCGTTTATGTCGTTGGGTGCGCCATGAGTTGCCCATCTGGTGTGGCCGATCCCGGATACGCCAGGCATAGTCTCCCCGCCCCTGGTCTGATTCTCAAGCACTTTCAGGCGCCCCACCGCCTTCTGCGTCCGGATGGCCTCTCCGTCAAACACCGCCATTCCCGCCGAGTCATACCCCCTGTACTCCAGCTTCGCAAGCCCGTCGAGAATGATAGGCGCCGCCTTTTCTTTTCCAATATAACCTACAATACCGCACATGTTTTCCTCCGTTCCGCCCGACGAGCAGGCACTGTCATTCAGTTTCCCCGGTTTTCTGTCCCTGGTTCCAATATTCCCTGTTGTCGGTGAGGGCCAGCACCCATTTCCCGGGGAGCTTCCTGTAATTCTTCCCCAGCAGATAACCTGTATATTTAAAACAGCACTGTACCATAAAACCGGGAAACCGGTACAGCTCTTTTTTCTCTTTCAGCCGTCTGTATGCCTCTTTTACCAGCTTTTTCCCCTCTGCCTCCGAGGCGATCCCGCCAAACACTTCCGGATGGTCGGCCTGGGAGACTCCCAGGTCAAAATTCCGCCTCAGCTGCTGTCTATTGGTATAACTGTGTGAATGGACCACCTTTGCCTGAGCCCGATATGCCACCCCATAACCAGCTTTTATGGCCCCGGCCGCGTAGATCATATCCTCGTTAAATATGGTATGACGGATAAACCCGCCCAATTCATCATAAACATCCCTCCGATAGGCCGCACAGACGTTGGAGCAGAAAAAAGTTTTGATGCCCAGCGTATCCAGGTCCGCCGCCGTCTTCACACAGGAGGTCTCAGGATAATTATAAAACCGGGAAATCCGCTCCAGCTCATCGGACCGCTCTGAGGGAAGCTGTCTCGCGTAGGCCACCGCCACCCTGTCAGTAAGCCCTTTCACAAGCTCCTCCACCAAAAATCTGTCCACAGGCATGGCATCCTGAGTCATGGCGATGAAAATGTCGGCATCCGAGTGCTTTACGCCTCTATGCCTGGTCCCGCCGTGGTCAAACTCCCGCCTGGAAAGATGGTATACTTTTATATTCCTGTACTTTTCAAGGCGGCCCGGATTGCCGCGAACCAGCTGTTCAAAATACTTTTCCTCCGTATTCATCAGGATGATATCCTGAACCGAAACGGTCTGGCCCTCCAGCCTGTCCAGAAGGGCAAACAGCCCCGCGTCCGGTTTGTACAGAGGAATGATCACATCTATTTTCATTTTGACGCCAGACCTCTCCAAAATATGTTATCCATGAGGCTCCGCCCACATTCCCACTTATTATACTGTATAACGGCCCAATGCACAAGAAATTTCACCTGATCCAAAAGGGAGGATTCACCGAGGATTCAAAAAGGAGAAGCCCTGAAAGCCTCCCCTCTTTGGATCTGTTCCCTTAATACATTCAGTTGACGCTGCGATATTTGCTGGCATCGCTGATGATCTGCCGGCTGATCTCATTTACGGTATCGCTGGCCACGTAAGCTTCGTCGTCAAACAGGAACTGGTGCAGCCAGGATACGCTGGAAGCCAGATCTACGGGGATTTCGCAAGACCCCTTCGCCCCCATGCTGACGGTCTCCCGCATGTCCATCTCCGGGAAGCCGTCTTCATCCACGATCCGGTAATTTGCGACAGTAGGAAGCAGCTCCAGGATGTCCTGGGTGTCAAGGCTGGTATAGATATCGTCCGCCGCACTCTCAAATGCCTTTGTCAGCGTATTCAGATCCGTCTGTTTTGCCTGGGCCTCAATAGCCTTGATCACTTCTCTCTGGCGGGCAGTCCTCTGGAAATCGTTTCCCACATA
>CANPYT010000061.1 GCA_947588705.1 uncultured Acetatifactor sp.
CGATCATCACCTTCGCGGGAAGGCCCTCCTGATGGACCAGATCCACCACCTCCCGCATACGCTGCATCGTGGTCGTCATCAGGGCCGACAGGGCGATGATCCCGGCGTGGTTTTCCCGGGCGGCGCGGATGATCTCCGCCGCCGGGACATCCTTGCCAAGGTCAATCACCTGAAAGCCGTAATTTTTCAGCATCAGCGCCACCAGGTTCTTCCCGATGTCATGGATGTCTCCCTCCACCGTCGCGATCACCACGGCGGGCATATCCCTGGCTTCCGTATCCTGCTTCAAAAGAGGCTCCAGCACCTGGATTGCGTTTTTCATGGCTTCCGCGCTGCCGATCAGCTGGGGCAGGAAATATTTGCCCTTGTCAAAAAGCTCCCCCACCTCATTGATGGCCGGAAGGAGCACATCGTCCAGCAGGGCCTTTGGCTCATCCCCCGCCGCCAGCGCCTCCCGGGTAAGCCCGGCAATACCGTTTCGGTTTCCCTTTAACACCGCGTGTCTAACCGCCTGTGCCTGTGGGCTGAGCTCAGGCGCGGAAGGGCCTTGGGATGCGTTGGAGGAAGGAGAGGTGGCTGCAGGCGCCCCTTCCGCCTTGCCTCCGCCGGATCCCTTAAGCGGGGCCGCAGGCTTCCGCTCCTGTTCCGCCTCCCGGCGCTTCCTGATCTCCGCCGCCGTCTCCGTGTATTCAATGTAGCGGATATCCGCCTCTTCCTTATCCAACAGCAGATCCGTCGCCAGGGCGCAGCTGACCAGAAGCTCCTGGGAAGGGTTTGCGATCGCCATGGTGAGCCCCTCCCGGATGGCCAGCGCCAGAAACGCCGTGTTCACATAACCGCGCTCCGGCATCCCGAAAGAGATATTGGAAAGGCCGCAGATAGTGGCCAGGCCCCTTTCCCTGCAGTACCGGATGGTCTCCAGGGTCTCCAGTCCGGCTCGCCGGTTCGCCCCCACGGTCGCGACAAGGCCGTCCACGATCACATCTCCCTTGTCCAGCCCGCACTCATAGGCCCGCTCCAGAACTTTGTCAATGATCTCCTTCTTTTCTTCCAGATTTTCCGGCAAACCCTTGTCTGACAGGGGAAGCAGGATAAACATGGCCCCGTATTTTTTCGCTATGGGAACCATCTTCTCATATTTCTCCGTCTCCAGGGAAATGGAATTGATCAACGCCCGGCCCGGGTAATTCCGAAGCGCCGCCTCCAGCACCTCCACATGGCTGGAATCCAGGGACAGCGGAAGGTCAGTGACACCGCTCACCTCCTCGATGGCCCGCAGCATCATCTCCTTCTCATCGATTCCGCTCATCCCCATGTTCACGTCCAGCACCTGGGCGCCGCACTGTTCCTGTTCCTCCGCAAACTGCAGCACCTTCTCCATGCTGCCCTCTTTAAGCTGCGCCTGAAGCAGCTTCTTCCCTGTGGGATTGATGCGTTCCCCCACAATGAGGAACCTTCCGTCCAGGCCAAAGGACAGCGTCTTTCGCTCGGAGGTCAGCACCCGCAGTTCCGGGCTTCTGCGCATCGGCCCTGCAGGGCGCTGCCTGCCAAAGGCATCCCTCAGGCCGCGTATAAATTCCGGAGTGGTGCCGCAGCAGCCTCCCAGTATGGTCGCGCCGGCCTCCGTCAATTCCCTCATTTCCCGCACAAACTCCTCCGGCCCCATGCTGTAGCAGGTGCGCCCCTGCTCGTCCAGATAGGGAAGCCCGGCGTTTGGCTTGGCGATGATGGGCACAGAGACGGTAGCCGCCGTCATCTCCTCCACGATATGCCGCATATGGGCCGGTCCGGCGGAACAGTTCACCCCCACGGCACAGGCCCCGAGGCTTTCCAGCACCACCGCCGCCGTCGCGGGGTCTGTCCCATACAGAGTCCTGCCGTCTCCCTCAAACGTCATGGTCACCATCACCGGAAGCCCGCTGACCTCCTTTGCGGCGATCAAGGCCGCCCGTGCCTCCGCCAGGCTCATCATGGTCTCCACCACAAGCAGATCCGCCCCGGCCCTCTCAAGCGCCGCGATCTGTTCTTTATATACATGGATCAGGGGCTCCAGCTCCATGTCCCCCATGGGCCGGAGCTGCCTCCCCGTCATAGTCAGGTCTCCCGCCACATAGACTTTCCGGCCGCAGGCAGAAGACGCCGCTTCCCTGGAGACAGCCACAAGCCTTTCGACCATCTCTTCCAGCCGGGCCTCCAGGCCGTACTCCGCCAGCTTGATCCTGTTTGCGGTAAAAGTCGGCGCATACAGGATATCGGTCCCCGCCTCCACATATTTTTTCTGCAGATCCAGCAGGACATCCGTATGCTGCAGGATCCACTGCTCGGGGCAGACGCCCGACGGCATTCCCGCCCGCACCAGGTTAGAACCGGTGGCGCCGTCCAGATACAGGTATTCCCCTGAAATTGACTGAAATTCTTCTCTTGTCATACATGTACTGCCTTCCTGATCATTCCTGTCCGCTCCACGCTGCCTGCGGATCCCGGACATTCCCCGCCGGATCCCGATCCGGCCGATTCCGATTTTTGGCCGCTTACGGTTCCCGGTCAATCTTTATCCCCATATCATCCCGATTTTCGACCAAACCCAATCCCCGGCCAATCCCAATCTCCGGCCGATGATTCCAATCGCCAGCCGATTCCGATCCCCGGCCGGGGATCCGCCGCCCTTCTCCCGTGAACGGCACTCTGTTAATCATACCACAGAGAGGATTTAGCCGTAAAGAGTAGGATTTAACCTTTTAACCTTTTTGAGAAAAGTAGTTGCGAAATTTCGCGAATTGTGGTAAATTTGATTAAGATATTGCATTTTTTATAAGTTTTTTTGGAGGGTTTGGCTATTGAAAAAAATAACTCGCCTGTTCTTTGCGGCGGCGCTGGCAGCCCTATCGCTCACCGCCTGCGGCAAAGACCCGGAGCTGGCACAATTTCGGAACAGTATCGACGAATTTTGTACCAAAGTTTCCGAGATAGATAATTCCATCAACGCAATCGACGCCCAGTCAGAAAATGCCTCGTCGGAACTTCTCTCCGACCTCGACGAGCTGGACCTGGTCTTTCAATCCTTTGCGGAACTGGATTTTCCGGAAAAATTTGACTACCTGGAGGAACTTGCGGATGAGTCCAGCCAATACATGACGGAAGCCGTTTCCAGCTATCACGATGCTTACGCGGACAATTCCTACGACGAGACCACTGCCGCATACGCAAAAGAAAATTATTCCCGGGCCTATAAGCGGGTCCAGATCATCATCACTTTCCTCCACGGAGAGACCCCTGATAACAAAGACCTTTTGATCGAATACGATACCAGCTCTGAATAAAAAGCGGCCGGAATGCTCCGGCCGCTTTTCGCAAGGTCTCCCGGACGGCCTGGCAGAGGACAGCGCGTCCTTCTCCGCCAGGCATCGCCGGGGAACCTTTTTACTTCAGGATCATTTCAAGATCTTGATCTTTCCGATCAGAGGAAGCTCATTGTCATTATCGGTAGCCGCATACACAATGCCCATGATCGCGAATACAAGGATAACGATGTCAAGAACGCATCCGATGATGGTTCCAAAGAAGGGAATCCAAGCGATAGCGCTGCTGATAATGCCGCCCAGCGCCAGCACAAGGCCCTGGTTCAGATGCACTTTTGCGCCCTCCTTGTCACCGGCCAGGAACGCGATCAGCCAGCCGAGGATCCCAATATATGCAACAATACCCGTTGCCTTTTTGTTCATACCAATCTTCCTTTCCGCCCTACGGCAAAAACTTCCGCTTAAATCATCACATTAAATCATCACAACGCCAAAACAAAGCTTCAGCACATTTTTGACCACAAAATTGACGGCCACCACTACAAGCATACCGTACAGATACCCATTCCGAAACCGGATCCCTCTCCTGATCCCAAACAGATGCCATTTTGCCGCTGTCCAGGAGATCATGAAAGCCAGATAGAGCCCCGCCCCGTAGGGAACAAGCGGATGATACCATACCGACCGGAGCACATACCCGTGAAGCAGCGCGTCCACAGCCCGAGTTCCGCCGCAGCCCGGGCAGTACATGCCAAACAGCACCTGAAAGAGGCAGCCGCTCTGTGACAGATCCCTTTTCTCCAGGATCATCCTGACCAGAGGGCTCGCCACCGCCGCCACGCCCAGGAATACCAGGCCCACAGGGTACAGTTCCTCTTCAAGGCTTTTCCCCTCAAGATTCTTCTGCGTTTCCATTCAGGGCTCCCGCTTCTTTTGCTCAGCGATACTGCTCTAAAACGCTGGGATCGCTGAGGGCTGAAAAGACAGCCGCGCCTACGATAATAAAGTAGATCAGCATGATCACGCTAAGGATAATGCCAACGATGGAGCAGACAAGGCCGGCCGTATTGACGCCGCTGTTCCCTTCCTTCCTGCCCTTGATACTGCAGACCAGGCCAATGATACCCATGATCAGCCCGGGAACGCCATAGCAGCAGCTGAATACGATACTGAGGATGCCAAGCACAAGAGCCGCCGTCTGGATCCCCGTAGCCTTACCGCCGTTGCTGTTATCCGGTGCGCTGGCCGTCTCCTGAAAAGTCACCGTCTGCGTATTGTCCTGATAGTTGCTGTTGTTTAAGTTCTGTTCGTCCATTTTTACCTCATTTCCGCGCTGCTCTTTGCGCATAACGAGTTTGTGTCAAGCAGTGCGCGGACACAAATCTCGCGATTGAAAATTTTAATTTTCAATCTTCGTCCTTTCTTCCTGCGCTGTCCTCAGCGCATATGCCATATTGATATCTCTTTGCGCATTTCCCGCCCGCGCCATAGGCGAAGCCCATCCGGCCCCGCCCCAGCCTTTCATTGGCCCGGCATGCGGTAAATCGCCTCAGTCTTTAAAGTAGGATATGATCTCCGCCAGTTCCGTAGCCAGGGAGCCGATCTCCTGGGTGGAGGTATTCAGCTGCTCCATAGATTGGACAACCATGCTTGCGGAAGCCGTGGTTTCCTGGCTGGAAGCCGCATTCTCCTCGGAAAGCGCGGAAAGGTTTTCCACGATTCCCTCGATATTTTTGCGGATATCGTTGATCTTTTCGATCTCCTGCTGCACCGCGATCGTGTTCTCGAACATCTTGTTCACGTTGGTCAGCATCGTGTCAAAGTCTTCCCTTGTAGCCTCCAGCTTATCAATCTGATTCTTCGCGTTGTCGCTGAGCAGCGCCGTCAGGTCAGACGTTTCCGCAATATTCTCCACAAGTTCCTTGATGATCTCTTCTATCTCAGAAGCGGACCGGGAGCTGTCGTCAGCCAGCTTTCCGACCTCCAGCGCAACCACGCCGAAGCCTCTGCCCTGTTCCCCGGCCCTTGCCGCCTCGATGCTGGCATTCAGGCTCAGCAGGTTCGTCTGAGACGCGATATCGGAGATCACATTTACCACTTCCTGGATCCGGGAGGCGGCGTTCACGTTGGTCTCGGACTGTTTTACGATCTTCTCCACCGATGTCTTTGTCTCCATGCTGATACCGATCAGCTCTCCCATAGCGGCCTCCGCGCGGCGGCTGGTCTCCTGGGACTGCTCCGCGGCGCTGGCAAGGTTGTTGATATCAGTGACGATGTTCTCAATGGAAAAGCCCATTTCCGCAATATTAGACGCGGCATCCTGGGTATCGTTTGCCTGGGATGTAGCGCCGTTCGCCACATCTTCAATAGCCCTGGACACTTCGCTGATGGAATTGTTTGTGCTGTCCGCCACAGACGCCAGGGTGCTGGAATTGCCCTTCATCACCTCCGAGCTGTTACGGATCTGTTTCGTCACATTTAAGAACCGGCCGGCCATGCTGTTGATGCTCTTCGCCAGCAGCCCGAGCTCGTCATTTTTGTTAAAGAAACCTACCTGCGCGTCCACATCCAGTTTGCCGGATTCCAGCGTCACCACCGCGTCCACGCAGTTGTTGATGGTCTTGACAAGGTTCAGGGTAAGGAGGGAGACTCCCACCACGTCAATGATCACCAGAAGGACGGCCCCCAAAAAGATCACGATCAGGGAATTGTTCACCATGTCCATCACATCCGACCTCAGAGAGCCCGCAAAGAACATGCCCACCACGGAGCCGTCCGAATTTTTCAGAGGGGTATAATAGCTGAAATAAGGCTCGTCATTGATAACCGTATTGCTGGCGAAATAATCGTCCCCCTGCCGGAGCACGGTGTTGATGGCCGCCTCGCCCGCCTGGGTCCCGACAAACCGCTCGTTCCCGTTCATCACCGTAGTCATGCGCCGGGTATCGCCAAAGAAGATGGTGATATGTACCCCGGTCTCCTGATGTATCCGGTCCAGCATGTCATAAGTGGCATACAGATCCTGGCCGCCCTTGGTAAACGCCCCGGTAGCCTCATCGTAAGCCCAGTCGCCCGCATACATGGAGCCATACGCCTCCGACAGCGACTCGCACACGTTTTTCAGCCGCGTGGAAGTTGCCGACTGCAGGCTGGAACTCATCTGATTTTTGCTGATGATAAACAAAACTACGCCCAACAGCACCACAGGCGCAACCGTCAAAAGGTACAATTTCAGTTTTAGTCCGCTCGCTTTCTTTTCCATAAGACCAAATCCCCTTTATCTAATAATATTTTTTCCCGGGGGGGTAATCACGCTAAGTAATTAGCGCGACTGCTCCCGTTTCTTATTATTTTAGTTTAATCTCTTGTAAATGTCCAGCCCTTTTTCTCCTTTTTTCCACATAATCGTAACATTTCAGCCGGTTCCCATATCCAGGGCAAACTAATGCCCGCACGGATTTTCCTCCGGATACGGCAACCAAGAGAACACACCCTACTTCACGATCCTCACCCGGAGCTCCCTGCGGCGGTAAGACGGATCCCCCGTCGTCTTCCACTCCACACGCCGGAGGGCATCGCTGTAAAAAAGCTCCGTCACACAGTATTCCCCCTTTTCATAGCCGTACCCGTCACCCGCGTCCTCATACAGCGGGAACATGCCGTCCGCGCCCGGATATGCCCTGAGCTCCAGGGCGCTGTCCTTCTGCTCTGCAGTGCTCCTTCCCGGCTGGGCCAGCGGCAGCACGGAGCCCGCCCGCACAAAGACCGGGATCCGATCCATGGAGACCCGGATGCTGACCCTGCGGCCTCCCTGAAAACGCTGTTCCGTGTACAGATCATACCAGTCGGTCCCGCCGGGCAGATAGACGGTAAGCGTCTCCGCCGCTTCCGCCGCCCCGTCCTTAGCCGACGGCTCCTTCGCCCACGGGCTCCCCGCCATGGGCCTGGCCACGGGGCATACCAGCAGCGCGGGCCCCAGCATATACTGGCAGGAAATATCCGCTGCCGCCCCGTCCTCCGGGAAATCATAGAACAGCGGACGCATCATAAGGCTGTCATTCCGCCACACATCCCCGGCCAGGGAATAGAGATAGGGCATCAGCCGATACCGCAGACGGTCCGCCGCCAGCAGCGCGTCATAAAACACCTCCCCTGGCCCGCCGAAATTCCATGGTTCCCTGCGCACATCCGTGCCGTGGCTGCGGAAAACAGGAAGGAACGCGCCATACTGAAACCACCGCACATAGAGCTCCCTGTACGCCGGATCCGCAAGCCCTTCGGGATAATCCCCGTTCCAGAACCACTGGGGACCATTCTTTACGAAAAACGCCCCGATGTCCAGCGTCCAGTAAGGCAGCCCGCAGACACAGAACTGAAGCCCCGCCGTGATCTGCTTTCTCAGGGTCTCCCAGCTTGCGGAAATATCTCCCGACCAGAGGATGGCCCCGTACTTCTGAATGCCCGGATAACCGCTGCGGGTCAGGTTGACCACACGCTTCTCCTCCGTCTCGCCCCGCTGGCCCTCGTAGATCCCTTTTGCGTGGTACAGGCCGAAGGCGTTCCCCTTGTCCGCGGGCATGATCTTTCCCGCCTCCTCCACATAGGCCCGGTACATTTCCGGGGCCGGCGGCTTAACGTCCCTCGTCCACTCCGGCGTCACAGGCTCGCTGGAATCGCACCACCAGGCGTCCACGCCGTGGCGGAACAGCCCCCGCTTTACCTGTTCCCAGTACAGCTTCCTGCCCTCCGCGGAAAAGGCGTCGTAAATATTGCTGTTCGGGAGCAAAAGGCCGGCCTCCTTAAACTCCCTGTAATTTTCGCAGCGGGGATCCATATTCGGCCAGATGGAGATCATCAGGTGCGTGTCCGTCCGGTGCAAGGACTCCATCATCCGGGAAGGCTCCGAAAATCGTTCCCGGTCAAAGGACTTCTGCCCCCACTGTCCGTCCGGCCAGGACATCCAGTCCAGCACCAGCGTATCCATCCCGAATCCCGTCTCCCGGAATCTCCCGGCGGTATCCAGAAGCTCCCCCTCGCTCTCATAGCGCTCCTGGGACTGCATATAGCCAAACGCCCACTCGGGCAGCATCGCCGCCTTCCCCGTGAGCAGCCTTATCCCCCGGACCACCTGGCGCAAGTTTCCGGCCAGGAAAAAATAATCAAGGCACGGGGCCGCTTCCGCGTACAGATAAGAGCCATAAGCTGTGTCGTCAAATATCACCGGACTCTGGGCGGTCAGCATGAGGCCGTACCCTCTGTCCGAGACCAGCACGGGAACGGCAATCTTCCGGTTGGCCTGATGCAGGTACTGAGTGGTGTGCCGCAGGTCCCAGGTTCCCTCTTCCGCCTGGCCCAGCCCGAAAAGGCGCTCCCCGGGCTGGAACTCCATGTGCAGCGCCGTGTGGTACAGCCGTCGGTCAAAGACCCGGGAGGCATCCCGAGTCCTGCGCTTCACCCCGTCCGCGGTCTGGATCTCTTCCACCACCGCATCCGGATCTTCCACCGTGCGGAACGCGTCAAACCCTTCTGTCTGGCGGCTTTCCCAGGCCCTCTCCGCAAACAGCGCCCTCCCGTCTTTTCCCAAAACGCGCAGGGAACCCGTGCTGCTGGAAACTTCCGCCTGAAAGGACTCTGCCGAAAGAAGGACCCGGTCGTTCCCCTTCTGCCAGTCCCAGGCCGTCCCCGGATCCCGGCCCTCGTATCCGGGCAGCACCGGGAATGCGTCCTCCTGTGTATAAGACACCCGGAGGATCCCCTCCGCCCAGGGCTCCAGCCTGAGAAGCCCTGCCTCCTGTTTCAGAAACAGCGTGTCTTTCTCCCGCCATATCCTTTGGATCTCCCTTCCCTTTCGGGGCGCAGCTTCCATCATCTTACGCTTCCACCTCACCTTTCCCCGGCACGACAACCTCGGTCCGGACCGCAGCCAGCGCCGGATCCAGATCCAGCTCCTCCGTCATATCCAGGACCGGGAAACCCTCCGCGTTAAAGTGCACCCGGCGGATCCCCGTGCTCCTTGGCCCGTCTATTCCCGGCCTTGCGTGATAGGTATTCCACACCAGCCCGTCCTCATCCGTCACATAGGCGTTGTGTCCCGGCCCGAACTCTCCCTCCGCGCTCCGGGAGGTAAGCAGGGGATAATTTTCCTTCACCCAGCTTGCCGGATCCAGCAGATCCGCCTCCGCATCCGCCCACATGACCCCCACCGTATAGGTGCTGTCCACCGCCGCCCCGGAAAAGGTGAGATAGATCCTGCCGCCCGCGGCCAGCGCAAAAGGGCCCTCCTCCACGAAGGTGTGGTTGTTGGCCCAGCCGTACTCCGGCATGGAGAGCAGCACGGGATCCGTAGCCAGCCTATGGGGCGCGTCCGGGTCGATGCAGGCGATGTAAAGCCACGCCCCCTTCCCCCCGCCTCGAACTCCGTCATGTCCAGCGTGATCCCCTCCCGGCCATACAGGGGGCTCCCGTCCTTTTTCACCACCCGCTCCGGCCTCTCCCAGTCGGAGGCGAGCATAGGGTTCCCGCCCTCCTTCAGGGCCATCACATGGCATTGTTCCTCCAGAAATTCCCCGGGAGTTCCCGCGTGGAACACATACAGCCTGTCTTTGATCACATGGAGCTCCGGCGCCCACAACAGGTTCCCCAGATGCGGATAAGTGTACGCGTCTAAGATCTTTACCTGCTGGGCCGTCACAAGCCCCGGGATGGTGTCCGCTTCCCGGATGTAGATGGTGTGCTCATGGTCCAGGTCGTTGGTGGAAATAAAATAATATTTCCCCTTCCACTTGCCGATGCAGGGATCCGCCTTGTGCCATGCCACAGGGAACTCAAATCGGTCCTGATGCACCCTTCCCGCCACAGGATACCGGCCCGGCCGGCTCCAGTCCACCTTCCCGGCGTACCAGTCCACCCGCTTTTTTACGCTGCTTCCGTCGCTGTACCTGGCCAGGGCTTTCACCTGTCCAAGCTCCTCCCGGGAAGCGGCAGTGACACTGTCCGGGACCTCATTGGCCACGTTCACAGGCGTCAGGAAACGGGTTTTCAGCCGTCCGGCCTCCTCGTCGGAAATGACGACCGCGTTGCGGGCCACAGCGCCCTCCGGCAGCTGCTCCCCGGGGATACAGTCTTTCGCCCCGTCCCCGTCGAACCATCCCCCCGGCAAAGGCGGTTCCGCCAGGGAAAGCCTTTCCCCGCAGCCCGCGGAAAAATCTTCCAGTTCATCCGCCTCCGCCTGAAACCAGCTTCCATCCGCCTCCTTCCAGAAAAGACGGTACCGGCCGATCTCGGGGAGGAAACGGCACATGGCGTCCTGGACCGGCGCATTCCCGAGAGGGCCGATCTCCCGCTCCTTATAATGGATCAGGTCGTCGGAAACAAACAGAAGGAGCCGCCCCGCCGCCGACTTATCCTCCCCGCCATCCGGCTCCGTCCGCTCAGCCAGGACACCGTATGTTCCGTCCTTTTTACGAAACAGCCATGGATTTTTCAGGCTTTTTGCGTTCAGGGTGCCGTCCGGGTTTTGAGTGGCTTTCGCGTACAAAATGCCGGAATTGTGGTTGAGCGGCAGGATGCCCGTGTCCTCCCACAGGGCAAGGTGCATACTGAAGGCCAGCTTTGCCGCATAGACCCCATCCTCCAGCGGTTTTCTTGTATAGCACAATACTTTCATAGGTTTTCCCTCCCCAAGCCGGAAATTTCCCGCTTTTCCTATTGGTGTTCTCAAAATAGCACATATTTCCGCCATATGCAATACCGGAATCTCATTCTTCCCCTTCCCGCCAGGGCGGCGATGTCAGGGAGGCATTCCTCACGGCCATATGTCCGATCCCTCATAGTCAGGGAACATGTCTCCCCGTATGTCGGTGATATGCCCCACCGCCAGAGCCGTGCCGTCTTCCAGGATCACTTGATGGCCGTACCCGTCGATTTTTTTCACCCTGCCCTGGACAGAAAGATAAGCGCCGCCCTCTTTCCTTTCGTCCGGCTGAAAATAAGTAAACCGGACCTCCGGCATCCGTGCGCCTCCCGCCCCGCTGGCAAGCCTCTCCCGGATCATCCGCAGCTTCTCGTCCAACAGCGCTTTCCGGTCCTCATCCGGCTCCGCCCACTCCTCCGTAAGCCTCTGAGTCTCCCGGACTGCCTCATCATGCCCTGTAAGGGCCGCAAACGGAGAAAACTGCGCCGCCCGATCCAGCATGGGCATTTGGCGATGGGCGGAGGACACATGGTGCGGGAGACGGATGATATCGTCATACTTATGTTCTTCCCTCATGCCTTATGCCCTCCGATCTGGCTGTTCCTCTCCCTGGCAGTCGCGCCCTCCTGAAAGTTCATCCCCTTCAAGATAGCGTTTTTCCCATACTTCTTTTTCACAGACAACACCGCCTCCTGAAGCCGCCTCTCTTTCTCCCGCTGCGCTTTTTCCTTCTCCCGCTCTCTCTCCAGCGCCCCATAATCCGTGAATAAATCCAGCTGCTCAAAGACAGGCTTTTCCCTTTCCAACCTTTCTTCCCCCAAATGGTTTGCCGCCACCGTAATCCTGCGGATCAGGAGCCGGGGGTCTACGATCCTGTCATAGAGCTCCAGCACCGCCTCCGTGATCCGCCTGGTGGAAGATGTCATCTGCCCCAGATTGGCGGATCCATGGGCATGTTTAGGGACCATTCTGCCATAACGGTCCATCGTGACCTCGCCCTTATATTCATTCCTGATCTCCCGGTCCGTAAGATTTTCAACGTCATAGCCTATGCTCAGCTCCATCTGGTCTGTGACAAGCTTTTTCTCCACCAGCTCCAGCACCAGCAGATCCGTCATTTCCTGAACGACCAAACGGCCCTTTTCAAAAGGGTAAGGGCATTTTAAGACCTGCCCGGAACTCAGGCTGTTGGTTTCCGGCCTGTACGCCTTGATCTGCTCCATCGTGACCGGTTCCCATCCCCAGGCGTGGTCTATCAACAGCTCCGCGTTGACCCCGAAGAGCCGGTACAGCAATTCCTCATTGTGGAACTCTCCCGGCCCGCCCAGGGAGCACCGGGCGATGTCTCCCATGGTAAAGAGGCCGTTTTCTTCCAGCCTGCGCTGATACCCCCGCCCCACCCTCCAGAAATCCGTCAATGGCCTATGGTCCCAGAGAAGTTCCCGGTAGCTCATTTCATCAAGCTGGGCTATGCGGGCGCCGTTTTCATCCGCAGGCACATGTTTTGCCACAATATCCATGGCCACCTTGCAAAGATAAAGGTTCGTCCCGATCCCGGCCGTTGCCGTGATCCCGGTGGCCTCAAGGACATCATGGATCATTCTGGAGGCCAGTTCCCGGGCAGTAAGCCCGTATGTGGCCAGATAAGCGGTCACATCCATAAATACCTCGTCGATGGAATAGACATGGATATCCTCCGGGGCGATGTATTTCAGGTAGATCCTGTAGATAACGGTACTGTAATCCATATAAAAAGCCATGCGCGGAGGCGCGACGATATAGGCAAGCTCTAACTCCGGGTGCCCTGCCAGTTCCTGCGCATCATAGGAGGAGCCGCTGAACCGTCTCCCCGGAGCCTTGCCCCTTCTCTCCGCGTTTACCTCCCTTACCCTCTGCACCACCTCAAACAGCCTTGCCCTCCCCGGTATCCCATAGGCTTTTAAGGACGGCGAAACCGCCAGGCAGATCGTCTTTTCCGTCCTTTCCGGGTCAGCCACCACCAGATTTGTCTTAAGCGGGTCAAGCTTTCTTTCCACGCACTCCACGGAGGCGTAATATGACTTCAGGTCTATGGCGATATACTGCCGCTTGTCCGTCATGCTGTGCCACCTCTTTTTTCTCTCTTTCGGTAATCACTATTATACCAGAAAATACGTTCGGTCATCACCTGTTTTTTTATTTTTTTATTTTTTTTAGTTCAGGTTTCCTTCGGACCTTATTTTCAAGTTTGCTTGGGCCTTTTTTTATGACCCGGTTTTTCATAGGTTGCTTGACGCTACCCATTGTAACATTGGCAGAAGGCAGGAAAAGCAGCCATTGGAAAGGTTCCATTGGATTTCATAAAGGAAACTATTTAATATGGAATCTGGCATCCTACATTCAGAACACCGAAGGACAAGATCTGTATAAAACACCTGTACACTACAGAGAGAAGTCCGCCCGACAAGAACCCGTTATGTTATGCGCTGAAATCAGCGCGGAAATGGAGAAAATCATGAGTACAACACAACCGATCAGAACAAAAGAAGACCTTTCCAAGCTGGAACATTATTTTGATGGAAATTCGTATTTGGAAAGACGTAATTACCTCTTGATCATTATGGGATTGAATACCGCGCTTCGAGTGACCGATATGCTAAAGCTTCGTTGGAGCATGGTATATGATTTTAAGTGCAGGAGGCAGAAGACACACATAGAGCTGACGGAACAGAAGACAGGGAAGAAGACCCGGATCGCCATGAACAACACGCTGAAGGAAGCCCTGAACAACTGGATGGCATTAAAGAAGCCTTCTAAAAACGACTTTATCTTTGAAAGCTCCCGTGGGAAAAACGCGATCGACAGGCACCAGGCTTACCGCATTATCCGCAGCGCCGCCGATGCCTGCGGGCTGCCAGACCACATCAGCTGCCATTCCCTGCGCAAAACCTTCGGCTACCAGGCGTGGAGAAAGGGGATCCCTCCCGCGCTGCTGATGAATATTTTCAACCACTCCTCCTTCCGTATCACATCCCGCTATCTGTGCATCGATCAGGATGACAAAGACGATGTTTTTCGCCAGATGGAATTATAAATCCGGAAAATTTCAAAAAATTTTTAGAAAGGGGTTAAGAAAAAGAAACCGCATCCGATATATAAATTGTAAAGAAGAGAGACATACAACATTTTGTATAAAATGTTGTATGTTTTTCTGTTTTCCGTTTTTTTATTTCTTGTTTTTTGTTTCCGTCTCTCTTTTTCCTGGCCTTGAGGTATATCCCACGGGGTTTCGCACAGGTTTTCCCGGGATCCGCCAGGCAAAAAACACCCGGTTTGGGAGCATACATTTTTCCGCAGCACAAAAAAAGAAGCTGTCATATCAGATCAGCCCCTTGCGCTGTGTTGTTTTGCTGTGTTGTTTTCCCGCTGCCGGACTGCCATCGGGCATCCGCCCATTCGTCAGTTGCCTGCGCTATGTATCTTGTTGCGCCATGTTGCGCTTCTCCTGGATCTAGTGTGATTTTTATGCTCCCTGGCAGGCATTAGATAGGCTCGTTTCCAGGATGCTGGAACCGGAAGGCTCGTTTTCCGGCGGATCATAATTTTTCCCGACTCTAATACATTTCTTTTACCATATTGTGCATATAAATTTCAACAATTTTCTATGTTTTTCGGGGTTTTTTCAGGATTTTTCAGAAAACTTTTCAGAAAACTCAGGTAACAGTTCAGCCGGTTCCCGTGTTCAGAGGAAAATCGTGCCCGCACGAATTTTATGTATATTTATTGCAATTTTCCATTTTATTCATTATATTGTTAGTATTCATTATATTGTTAGTAGGAGGTGATGGCTATGACAACTGTAAGCCTGCGTCTTGACGATGAAATGAAGAAACAGCTGGAAATCGCTGCTTCCATCGAACCGTTCTACTCCACATCCAATATGGAGCAGCTGCAAAAAGCGGACCAGCAGATAAAGAATGGCCAGACTGTTACAAAAAAAATGGAAGAACTGGAGGCATTGGCTGGTGAGTAAGATTTCGTTTGCGGCAGGATCGTCTTGTTTATGAGATCCAAAAGGATTCTATTACCATGCTCCAGTGCCGCGGTCACTATGATTTTTCTCAAACTCAAGAATTTTTTCGGTCGGCTTCCAGTCCTCGGCTTCCATTTCCTGTAATTCTTCCAGCGTGAAAGAAATTGTTTCGCCTCGTTCGAGCTGAGAGGTGCTTTCCTCTATCATGGCAAGATAGTCAGCGTTCCGTTTTGCTTTCTGCAAAGCATTATATTCGGCTTCATTTATCATATAAATATTTTCATTCCGTGGTCTTGAAATAACAACGGTTTCGCCCATGCTGATCTTATCGCACCATTCTTTAAAGTTATCCCGGACATTTACAGATTTTGTCACTACCATGGTTATGCTCCTCTTTTTAAAAACGTACATTTTTTTGTATCTATTTCTGTTTATTATATTCAAAGTATGCTCCATGTGTCAATAAAAGGGAAGTTTTGCTATCACTTCCCCTTTTTCTCGGAACAGGCAGCCGTTTCTTAGAAATGGTTTGCCATGCTCAGCTTTATAATGCGGACAAATTAAATCTAAAGGCTTGCATGTATATTTTTCATTGGTCTACATCATCGATTATTTCATGTTCTATGCCCTTGCCGGCATTAAGGGCAGAAATGCCACGCTGCAGCTTTTCCTGATACTCGATGTTCCGTTTTGCTTTCATCATGTCGTTATACTCGCGCTCGGAAACAATGACTACGTTTCTATTATTTTTGCGTGAAACAATGACCGGCTCCCCATTAAAGGCATTATCAAGATAACTCTTTAAGTTTGCCCTTAGATCAATCGGCTTTGTGGCAATCATAATCTGCACTTCCTTTCTTTGTGTACTGAAAACGGTACTTATTTTGGTACATTTATTATATTCAAAGTATGCACAAGTGTCAATAAAAATAAAATGGGAAGTTTTGCGGTGAAGTTTTGCTATCACTTCCCCTTTTTCTCGAAACCTGCGGCCGCTTCTATATGCTTGCTGCCCGTCTGCTGTCAGGTAAAATTTAGGGCTCCGCTGACAAATTACATCAACGGAAGCCCTTGATTTTACGCTATTTCTTAAAATTTAAAATCGTTTCTTAGAACATGCACTGAATTTGCACCCGCTTCTTAGAAACGGTTTGCCTTCGCCGCTTCCTCATATCTATATTAATGTTTTCCAACTTCCACCATTATCAGGTCCTACACGTTCTATAATTTTGTTTTCTTTTAAGTTTGATATATAGCGAGCAACCGTTCTATCCGTAACATGTAACTTTGCTCTCATCTCATCTATGGATATATACGGATTTTTTGAAATCATCTTTATGATCTCTACAGCTTTCTCCAATTTTTTCTTGGAAATTTCGGGCATATAATTTTTCAACTTTTCTTCCGAAATTTCTATGACATTTTCTATGACATTTTCTATGACATTTTCTTTCTCTTTCAAAAAAGCGGGGTGAATTGGAATCCTTATCCTCATAGCCCGTCTATCTTCATCTGTAAAAAACTCTGCTCGCGGAGAGCCATTCTTTTCTAATTTTTCCTGTATCGTGGGGATACCCGACGAATGCCCTTCTGACAGATCAAGTTCTTTCAAAAATTCTCCCAGCCTTCTATTTCGATAATATCGTGAAACAAATCTTTTCCCTTCAGCTATCGTCTTTTCTGAAATCGACCTGTCAATACCCGGAAAATTCATAATATTGATGCAATCCGGCTCTATCTCTATCGTTACCGGTTCACAAGACATATAATCTCTGTGATAAAACGCGTTAACAACGGCTTCCTCAATCGCCTGATATGGATAATTCATAATTCTCAGCGCTTCCATCTGATTTGGAACCTTAATTACCTTTTCTCTTATAATGAGATTCCGAAAACGTTCCATTGTTGCCTGAATCATCTGCGGCACTGAACCGGTAATATTTGGAAAATCTTCACTGACACTTGGATTTTCTACACTCCCTTTCGGAAAGGATGTCATCTGCACATAAGTATATGGAAAAAAACTGTCTGGATGTTCACTAAACATCAAATGGTGAGCCAGAAATGCAAATTATGTAATGGATATTTCCAGACCAAACATTCTTCCGAGCAGATGTATTGCAGTCGTATTTATAAAAAGACTCTCACAACCTGCAGCAAAGTAGGAGTAAGGTATACTTATAAAGAAAAACTCTTCCAGCATCCAATCCATCAAGAGTTTACCAAGCCCTACAATAAACCTTACGGACAAATCCAGCG
>CANPYT010000062.1 GCA_947588705.1 uncultured Acetatifactor sp.
CCGGTTCTCTCCTATTCCTTCCGGTTCTCTTTCATTTCTCCCGGTTCTCTCCTATTCCTTCCGGTTCTCTTTCATTTCTCCCGGTTCTCTCCTATTCCTTCCGGTTCTCTTTCATTTTTCCCTCTCATTTCTCCCGGCCTGCAGCGTTCCTTTGAAACAGCCCGCTGCTGTTTCTTTCCCGTACCGCTCCGGCATCGCCGATCCTCTTTGCAGTCTCCATGATACCAAAAACTGTACCTTGTGTCAACAACGTACACTTACCGGCAGCCCCGCCCCTGCGCCCGCTCCTGCGGCGCTTTGCGGGGGGCAGTGGCCCTGCAAAACCCGTGGCAGCTCCCGATATATCTTCCTGAAAGACGGCAGGGTATCCCTGGACATAAAACCGCGGGATGGCGACATTCGTTTGGAGCAGATATATGAAAAGATCTATATGACATGAACGGGCAGGCTGCCCCCAAGAAGCAAATCCGACTTGATAGCAGACAAAAAGGGGTGTATGATACAGATATGGATTTATGACAAATGTATTTTTCCAGGAGGCGTTATGAACAAAAAACTGCAAATTACTCTGATCTTTGGTATCCTGATCCTGATTCTGGCCGGACTTGGCTTCCTGCTCTTTTACTCCGACCGCGTCGCCCTAAATCCCCCCGGCACGGTTGGCAACACGGCCGGCAACCTGAACAACGGCGGGCTGTTCTGCGAATATGACGGAACGGTATATTTCTCCAATTCCTCCCAGGGCGGCTGCCTGTATGCCATGGACCCCGACGAAAGCAATATCCGCCAGCTGAACACGCTGAAGGTCGGCAACCTCTTAGCGGGCGGCAAATATCTGTATTATTTCCAGCTGGGGGCCGCGGAGTCCCAGTCCACCGGCATCGGCAATCTTCTCAGCGCCCATTCCTTCGAGCGTTGCGGGCTGGACGGCTCCAGGGCAGTCTCCCTGACAAGGGACGTGGTCGTCACCGGCCAGCTGATCGACAATTACCTCTATCTGCTGACCACCTCGAACAGCGGCATCTCTTTTTACAAGACCAAGATCGACGGCTCCGAGACAACGGAGCTGGCCGATTATATCATCAATCCCGCCTGCGCCGAAAACGGCACGATCTATTATGTAGGCACGGAGACCAACCATTACCTCTATACCCTGGATACGGCCACGGACGTGTCTAACGAATTGTGGCGCGGAGATCTGTGGAATCCCGTGAAATCGGGCGACTATTTCTATTACCTCGACGTGGCGAACAACTACCGTCTCTGCCGTTATTCCCTTTCCAGGAACGAGATCCAGGTGATGACGGAGGATCGGGTGGACTGCTTCAACGTGGGCGGCGGCTATATCTATTACCAGAAAAACAGCGCGGACCAGCCTCAGCTGAAATTCATGTCCGCGGAGGGCGGCGAGGCATACGTGCTGGCCGAGGGAAACTATACCAAGATCAACATGACCTCCCGGTATGTGTATTTTCAGGAGTTCGGAGACGCCGGCACCCTGTACCACTCTCCCCTTGGAAGCGGCAGCTACAGCGCTTTTCTCCCGGACTATTCCTCAATGTGATCCAGCCCCTGGCTGAGAATGGTGACAATGTGGTCATCCGCCAAAGCGTAAAAAATAGTCTTCCCCTCCCTGCGGTACTTGACCAGGTCCAGCTGCTTTAACACCCGCAGCTGGTGGGAGATGGCGGACTGCGACATGCCGAGCACGGCCGCAATATCATAGACGCACATCTCCGAACAAAGCAGCACGGAGAGGATCTTCAGCCTTGTGGCATCCCCGAAGACCTTAAAAAATTCCGCCAGGTCCTGAAGCTCCTCCTCCGGAGGCATTTTTTCGTCTATCTGCTTTAACGTATTTTTCCCCACATGGATATAGATATTCTCTTCCATTCTGCACCTCCCGTGCGTCCCGGACAGGTTTCCGCCTTGTCTCCTGTTTCCGTTCCTTCTCCCGCTTTTACCTTTGCCCGGATCCTTGAAACCGCTCTTCCATACCCTCCGACAGGAAGATCTCCCCGTCGTCCGAGACAAAAAGCACCTCCGCCCCGTATCGCTGCGCCAGGGCGCTCCCCTTCTCCCTGCCAAGGACAAAACACGCCGTGGACAGAGCATCGCTGTAAAAACCGTCCTTCGTCAGCACCGTGACGGACCGGACGCCGCTCTCCGCTGGATACCCCGTGGCCGGATCCAGGATATGGTGGTACCGCACACCGTCCGCCTCCACATACCGCTCATAATCCCCGGAGGTGGATACACACCACTGCCCTTCCAGAGACAACACGCCTATGGTCCCGGAGGGTTCAAAGGGATCCGCTATCCCCACGCGCCAGGGGGAGCCGTCAGGCTTTTCCCCGTAAGTCAGCACACTGCCGCCAACGGAGACCACGGCGCCTGTGACTTCCGGCCTGCCCTCCAGATAAGCCCTTATCTCGTCCAGGGCAAGCCCCTTTCCCACAGCCCCCAGATCCAGGGCCGCGCCCTCCTCCAGGTACAGGAGCGTTCCCTCCGGGGAATCTTCCAGCGTCATCTTCCGCCTTCCGCAAAGGGCCAGCGCCTGATCCAGCTTTGCCTGGTCCGGGACCTGGAAGGATCCCTGCCTGAGGCCGTCGGCCCATCCGTCGATATCCCAAAGCCTCGCCACCGGGCCCAGCGTCACGTCAAAAGCCCCCTCCGAATCCTCCCCAAGCCTTTCACACCGCCTCAGCGTATCCCCGAGAAGCTCCGTCAGGAGAAATCCCTCCCCGCTTCCGGCGGATTGGTTTGCCCTTCCTACCTCCGAGCCCTCCGTCCGCCAGGAGAGTGTGTCTTGCTCCAGCTCAAGGATCCTGCCGCTTATTTCTTCCGTGGGATCCTGGGATCCCACGGCGTAAATATTCTGCTGCACTACGGTCCCCATGGCCGTGTCCGTCCGCCTGAACTGCCCCGGCGTCTCCCCGCCGCACCCGCAGAGCGCCAGCGCTATGAGCACGGACAGCGCCGCGTAAAAAAACTGCTTCATTTCAGATTCCTTTTTTGGTATACTGTGACTATCAGAAAGTCCGCTCTACAGCCGGACGGAAAGGAACGGCCCCGGCCATGCGATCTGCTCCCCGAAAAAGAAAAATAACGGCCATCCTGATCGGGCTCTTCCTGAGCCTGGTCACCGCCGCCTGCGCCCTCTACCTGCTCTCCGTCCGCACAGCCTCCTCCGGCTGCATAGCGGAGATCTATCAAAACGGCCGCCTGATCCGCACCATCGCCCTCTACCAGGTACAGGAGCCCTACACCATAGAGATCCATGGCGAGGGCGGCTGTGTCAACCGGATCGAAGTGCGCCCCGGCAGCATCGGCGTGACCTGGGCGGACTGCCCGGACCGGCTCTGTGTCAGGCAGGGCTTTGTCCGCAGCCCCGCCATCCCCGTCACCTGCCTGCCGAACAAACTTGTGATCACGCTCCGGGCCGCGGATCCCATCCGGTCGGCGGGCCCCGACATGATCACTTATTGACAAGGAGCCATCCCATGAATACAAAAAAGCTCACCACACTGGCCCTTTACGCCACCCTTTCGCTGGCCGTCTACGCCGCCGAAAGCGCCCTGCCGCCCCTGGCGCCCATTCCCGGCCTTAAGCTGGGGCTTGCAAACATCGTCACGCAGATCCTGCTGCGCCGGGGATCCCCGAAGGACGCCTCCCTGGTCCTGGCCGTGCGCATCCTGCTGTCCGCCCTGCTCTTCGGCCAGGCCATGAGCCTGCTGTACAGTCTGGCAGGCGGTTTCCTAAGCCTTTTGGTCATGTGGCCGGTAAACCGGCTGCTTTCCGGGAAATATGCGCCGCTGACCGGCGCCATGGGGGGACTGGCCCACAACGTGGGACAGCTCGCCACCGCCCTGATCGTCACCGCCACTCCCGGCGTTCTGTCCTATCTGCCGTTCCTTGCGCCCGCCGGCATCCTCACCGGCCTTTTTACCGGCCTGTGCGCCCAGCTGGCAGACCGTTATCTGCCCCGGCGCCCTCTGTGACGGGCATCCGTTCCCTCCCCCGTCACATTCCCTCTATCTTTGTCCTCTTGTCCGCCGGCAACTCCTGATACAACTGCATCACCGTCTTGCCCAGAAGGGGATGGCGATAGTAAGGAGCCAGCGTACTCAGCGGCTCCAGCACGAAATCCCTGTTCTGCATGTCCGAATGGGGGATCACGACATTATCGGACTCATAGACAAGCTTATCGTAAAAGATAATATCCAGATCCAGCGTCCTGGGGCCCCAGTGCCGCACACGCTTCCTTCCCGCGGCATTTTCCATGTCATGCAGCGCGTCCATCAGCTCTTCCGGCTCTAACAGCGTCTCTATCTCCAGCGCCCCGTTCAGGAAATACTCCTGCTCCAACACGCCATAGGGTCTCGACATGATCAGGTCGGACACCTTCATCACCTTGATCTGAGGATGGGAAGTCAGCGCCCTGATAGCGCCGCTGATATACTGCACCCGGTCTCCCATATTGGAACCCACCGCCAGATACGCCGTATGCCAGCTCCTGTGGATCTGCACGGAGACACAGCCGAAAGGCAGCGGGATCGGCGCCTGCGGCTTGCGGATCTCCAGGTCCACCGCCGCCACCCTGTCATATTTCAGCAGAAGCGCCTTGGAAAGCTTCTCTGCCACCGCCTCCAACAGCTGGTAAGTATTTTCCTGCATCCAGTTGGTTATAAACTGACATATCTGGCCATAGTCGATGGAATAAAAGAGATTGTCCTCCAGCCCCGCCCGATGTACGTCGGTGTACAGCACGGCGTTCACCTGAAAGATCTGGCCGTTTTTCTGCTCCTCAGCCAACACTCCGTGATGTGCAAAAACCTCAAGGTTCTCTATGATGATCTTGTCTTTCGCCAACTCAGAATACATTGTGCATCAACCTCTCCCTTCTTTCAGAATCGCCTCTGTCATTCTTATGGCACGTACATTCTCCTTCACATCGTGGACCCGCACGAACATACATCCCTTCATCACGCCCACCACCGTCGTTGCAAGCGTACCCTCCAGGCGGTCGTCCACCGGCTCATCCAGCGTAAGGCCCACAACAGACTTGCGGCTGCAGCCCAACAGCAGCGGGCAGCCCAACACCTGCAATTCCTCCAGGCAGTCGATCACCTCCAGGTTCTGCCTATAGCTCTTCGCAAAGCCCACACCGGGATCCAGGATGATCTGATCCTCGCTGATCCCCGCCATCTCCGCAAGCCGCAGCGTCTCCGCCAGGTCAACGGCCAGATCCTGCATGAAATTCCTGTATTCCGGGTTTTTCCGGTTGTGCATCAGGCAGCAGGGAAGGCCGCTCTCCGCGATCAGGCCCGCCATCCTGTTATCGTACTTTAAGCCCCAGATATCGTTTATCATGTCCGCGCCGGCCTCTATGCCCGCCCGGGCCACATCCGGCTTGTAGGTGTCAAGGGACAGAGGCACGTCAAACCGGTTCTTCACCGCCTCGATCACCGGGGCGACACGCTGGATCTCCTCCGCCTCCGGCACAGGCTGGTATCCCGGCCGGGTGGATTCCCCGCCGATATCGATCACGTCCGCGCCCTCCTCCACCATCTTCTCCACATGATGCAGCGCCCGGTCCAGGTCATTCCATTTTCCCCCGTCGGAAAAGGAATCCGGCGTCACATTCAGGATCCCCATCACATAGGTATGTCCCGATTGGTCAAATTCTTTATGTCCTATCTTCATCGTCTCTCCGTCCCCCGGTTCTGCTAATACCTGATCCGCAGGTTTTTCTTCCCATCCTTCCAGCTGCACTCTTCCTGTACCGGGCAGGCAAAACAGGGCCTGCTGGCCTTGTCCGCACGGTACAGCACTCCCTCCAGGCCCTGTCCGGAAGCCGCCCCCGGATCCCTGTGGGCCAGGATGGCGTTTATAATAACAGTCGTTTCTTTTTCATCAAACCCGCAGCTTTCCAGGATCTCCGGCGCGATCTCCGCGCTGGCCCTCTCATGGGGGATCCCATGGCTATACTGTTTATGCTTTCCGATGTCGTGCAGCAGCGCGGCCGCGTAGATCATCTCCCTGTCGAACGCCAAGCCCTCTTCCAGGCTGAGGATCACGCCGATCCGCGCCACGTCAAGGAAGTGTGACATATCGTGGCGGCAGAAGACGCGGTCCTTCTCCGCCGCTTCGTTCGCGGCCAGGTTTTCCCGGAAGGCGCTGCAGCGCAGGATCCTGTCTATTCTTTCCATATTTTCCATAGGGCTTCCGCCCTCCTTCCCTCCGGGCCCGCCCCCTTACATTCTCCCGATCACGTCGAAAAACCGCTGCTGCAGCGCAGGATCTGTTTTCATCAAACCCCGGGCGGCGGCCGTCACCGTCTTGCTGCCGGGCTTTTTCACTCCCCGCATGGTCATGCACATATGCTCCGCCTCGACCACTACCATGGCCCCCCTGGGATCCATGTACTTTACGATGGCATCGGCGATCTGTTCCGTCATCCTCTCCTGGAGCTGAAGCCTCTTCGAATAAATATCCACGATCCTGGCCAGCTTGCTCAGCCCTACCACCTTGCCGTCCGGCAGGTAGGCCACATGCACTTTTCCGAAAAAGGGCAGCATGTGGTGTTCGCACATGGAGTAAAAATGGATGTCCTTCTCTATGACCATCTCGTCCGTCTCGACCTGAAAGACCTTTGAGAGCTCCTCCTTTCCGTCGGAGCCCATCCCGGAAAAGATCTCCTCATACATCCTCGCGACCCGCTCCGGCGTCTCCAAAAGCCCCTCCCTCTGGGGATCCTCCCCTATGGCCTCCAGCATCAGCCGGACGGCCCTCCGGGCCTTTTCCTTATCCACCATGTCTCTTATCCACCTTTCCGAAGGACTCATCCGCTATCTCCATCAGCTTTCCCAAATAGGACAGGGAGCCGAAAGCGATAATCACGTCCTCGCTGCCCGCCAGCAGGAGACTCATCTCCACCGCCTCTTCCAGGCTGTCCGCCGCCGTCACCTTCTCATGGACCTTCGCCACTTCCCGGGCCAGGTCATAGGCCGGCATGGCCCTTGGATTCCCGGGAGCCGCCACCGTGATGATATGATCTGCATACGCATGAGTCAGGGCTATGATCTTCTCGTACTCTTTATCCTTCAATACCCCCATTATATAGATAATTTTTCGGTTTGTAAAATAAAAAGTAATGGATTCCGCAAGTCTTTTTGCCGCATCCTCGTTGTGGGCGCCGTCCACGATAAATAACGGTCGCTTTCTTATTACCGTAAACCGCCCGGGCCAGCGGGTCTCCTTAAGGCCCCGGCGCAGCTGTTCCTCCGTCACGGGAAAGCCTCTCTCCCCCAGCACATCCAGCGCGTCCACCGCCAGAGCCGCATTTTCCACCTGATATTTCCCCGCCAGGGAGATCTCTATCTTTCTCCGGCCGCCGTAATCAAATCGTTGCGACTCCAGCCCGTAGCGGACCTCGGCCAGCCTGCCGGGATCCGAGACCGTAAGCGGACAGCCCAGTTCCTCCGCCCTCTCACGGATCACCTCCGCCGCCTCCGGTTTCTGGAGGGCGCTGACCACGGCGCATCCTGGTTTTATAACACCCGCTTTCTGTACGGCGATCTCCCTCAGCGTGTTCCCCAAAAAATTCATGTGGTCCATGCTGACGGAGGTGATCACCGCCTCCACCGTATCTTCTATCAGGTTGGTGGCGTCCAGCAGTCCGCCCATCCCCGTCTCCAGCACCACAAGGCTGCAGTTCTTTTCCCGAAAATACAGAAAACCCAGCGCCGTCTCCATCTCAAAAGGCGTGGGATGGGGCATTCCTTCCGAGACCATCTCCCCGCACACATCCCGGATCCGCTCCATCCCGCGGCACAACGCGCTCTTGGAGATCATACGCCCGTTTACCTGTATTTTCTCCCGATACTCAAACATAACAGGCGATATATATCTTCCCACCCGGTATCCGGCGCACTGCAGCACAGATGACAGATAGGCGGAAACGGAACCCTTGCCGTTTGTGCCCGCGATATGCACAAACTTCAGGCCCTTCTGGGGATCTCCCAGCCTCCGGCAAAGTTCCCTTATGCTCTCCAGTCCCGGTACAATACCCAGGCCGCCGGCGTTTCCTATAAATTCCATAACCTGTTTTTCGGTCATATCCGGCCTCTTTTCGTCCTTCCGATACATATTTTCCCCTATTCGGGCAATCCTAATATCCAACTTGTGCTCCTCTCAGACCACCGGAGCGGAAAGAGGCGCTTTTCCCATGAAACACACGATTCCTGTTTTTTTCAAAAACTTTATCAAATGCGGCCTTGCGGGCTGGTGCATGGAGATCCTGTTCACCGCCGCGGGTGCGCTGCGGCGCAGAGACATGACATTAAAGGGAACCACCTCTCTCTGGATGTTCCCCATCTACGGCTGCGGGGCCGCGCTGGCCCCGGTGAGCCGGCTTCTCCGGCAAAAACCGGCATGGCTGCGGGGCATGACCTACATGGGCCTGATCTTCTCCACAGAATTTTTCACGGGCAGGTTTCTGAGCCGCCGCTCCCTCTGTCCCTGGGATTACGGCCGCAGCCGCTGGAACGTGGGGCGGGTCATCCGCCTGGACTACGCCCCCTTCTGGTTCTGGGCGGGGCTTTTGTTTGAACGGCTCTTATCCCGCCCTCTTCCCTCTCAATCGGAATCGTCCATGTCCTGAATATCTCCGGAACCGATATCCAGCATATTCACCGTCCGGCGCTTCAGGCGAGCCTTCTCCGACTGCTCAAGGATGAAGTCCTTAATGGCCCTGGAATTTTTAATATGTGTCAGAATGAGCTGGGGATGAGTGGTATCGCCGGTAAAACAGGTCACTGTTCCCAGCCCGAATATCTTCTCCGCCAGCGTGGCGCTGTGCTGGACATCCTGCACCTTGTACATGTAACAGTCGTTTTCCACCGTCCGGAACAGCCCCGTGTCCACCGTTATCATATCTTCCTTGACCATATACTTTGTAAATGTAAAGGGCAGTCCCAAAAATAACCACCGTTTTCTTTCTGTGAATCCCATCTTGCCAATCTCCTTATCCGTTTCCATCTCTTTGTCCTTTCTGCCGCATGGCGGCCGGCCTTCCCCGGCGCCCGGCCTTCCGTACCGACTCTACTATGAATGATACCAGAGAATGTTTCATATGGCAAACCTTCTTTCAAAAAAGATTTTTTTATTTTTATTTTTTTAAGATTCTCCCATTGAAAGTGCTTCCTTTCCGTGGTATCATATATAAAATTCGGTTAGACTGTTACAAAATATTTCAGGAGGTCTTCAGAAATGACTGCAAACGAATGTATCAAAAACCGCAGGAGCATCCGAAAGTTCGACAGCCGCCCGGTGCCCCATGAAGTCCTGGCCCGGGTCGTGGAAGCCGCGTCCTTCGCTCCCAGCTGGAAAAATACGCAGATCACCCGCTATATCGCGGTGGAGGGTGAAAAAAAAGCCGCCCTGGCCAAGTGCACCGGCTGGTCGGGCAATACCGCCATCATGGAAAACGCTCCCATGGTGGTCGCAGTCACCTTTGTAAAAGGCCGCTGCGGCTATGAGAGAGACGGTTCCTTCTCCACGTCCAAGGGAGACCGCTGGCAGATGTATGATGCCGGTGCGGCGAGCCAGACCTTCTGCCTGGCGGCATATGAGCAGGGTCTCGGCACTGTCATAATGGGCCTTTTTGAGGAGGAAGAAGCCGCAAAGCTTTTAGGGCTCCCCGAGGACAGGGAACTGGCTGCCCTCATCGCCATCGGGTATCCCGGCGAGTCTCCCGCCGCTCCCAAGAGAAAGACCGTGGAAGAATTGTTATCCTATCAGTCCTGACCAGGAAAGTCGAAGGTTTTCCCTTCGGCTTTTTTCAGGTCTTTTGACACATACCGGAAAGAGAGGAATATGAACATGAGACATTTGATGAGCCCGCTGGACTTCACTACCCAGGAGCTGGACCGGCTTTTTGACCTGGCCGGGGATATCCAGAAAAATCCGCAGAAATACGCCCATGCCTGCGACGGGAAGATCCTGGCCACCTGCTTCTATGAACCCAGCACCCGCACCCGCTTAAGCTTTGAATCCGCCATGACAAGGCTGGGAGGCCGCGTCATCGGCTTCTCCGACGCCGCTTCCTCCTCCGCCTCCAAAGGGGAGAGCGTATCCGACACCATCCGCATCATCTCCTGCTACGCGGATATCTGCGCCATGCGCCATCCCAAGGAGGGCGCTCCCATGGTAGCCGCGGAGCGATCCGGCATCCCGGTGATCAACGCGGGAGACGGCGGCCACCAGCATCCCACCCAGACCCTTACAGACCTGCTCACCATCCGCAGCCTGAAAGGCTCGCTGGGCGGTTTCACCATCGGCCTCTGCGGCGACCTGAAATTCGGCCGCACGGTCCACTCCCTGATCCACGCCCTGGTACGCTATCAGGACATCCGTTTCGTCTTTATCTCCCCGGAGGAGCTGCGGGTGCCCGACTATATCACGGACATGCTGAAATCCAAAGATATCTCCTTCCGGGAGGTGATCCGCCTGGAGGATGTGATGCCGGAACTTGACCTGCTCTATATGACCAGGGTTCAGAAGGAGCGCTTCTTCAACGAGGAAGACTATGTCCGGTTAAAGGATTTCTACATCCTGGATATGGCAAAGCTGGAACGCGCAAAGAAGGACATGCTGATCCTGCACCCCCTGCCCAGGGTCAACGAGATCTCCGTGGAAGTGGACGACGACCCCAGGGCCGCCTACTTCAAGCAGGCCCAGTACGGTGTTTTCGTGCGCATGGCCCTGATCCTGACTCTGCTTGGCCTGGCGTAAGCCGCCCGCAGCCACACACAGACAATGGGCGCCCATGCGCCCGGAAATGAGGTTATCATGTTAAATGTAGGAAAAATTGAAGAGGGATTTGTCCTGGACCACATCAGGGCCGGGAAAAGCCTTGAGATCTATGAACACCTGCGGCTGGACAAGCTGGACTGCACCGTGGCCATCATCAAAAACGCCCGCAGCGGCAAGATGGGGAAAAAGGACATCCTGAAGGTGGAATGCGATATCCACATGCTGAACCTGGACGTCCTGGCCTTCATCGACCACAACATCACCGTCAACGTGATCAAAAACGGGGAGATCGTGGAGAAGAAAGAGCTTGCGCTGCCCGGGCAGATCAAAAATGTGATCAAATGCCACAATCCCAGGTGCATCACCTCCATCGAGCAGGAGCTGCCCCACATTTTCTATCTGTCAGACCCGGAGAGGGAGATATACCGGTGCAAATACTGTGAGGAAAAATACTCCCCCTCCGCAAAATAGCCCCCGGGGCGGCGCCTTTCCGGGCCGGAGGGGATCACACTTCCAGCAGCCCGAAGTACAGGGTTACCTTGAACAGATCGCCATCCACCACGATCTCCATGCGGCCATTCAGGAGCTCTACCAGGCTCTTTGCGATTGCCAGCCCCAGGCCGTTCCCCTCCATGTGCCTGGAGCGGTCTCCCCGGACAAAGCGCTCCATCAGGTCGTCGGCGGATATATTCAGCGCGTACTTTGACATATTGCGGAATATGATCTTCACCTGATCCCCCTGACGTTCCACATTCAGATAGACCCTGGAATGTTCCTGCGCGTATTTGCAAATATTATTCAGCAGGTTGTCGAATACCCTCCACAGGTACCTGCCGTCCGCCAGGATCGTCACCGGCTCATCCGGCTGGGAGACCAGCAGCTCCAGCTCTTTTTCTTCCAGCCTCTGCTGGTATTCCCCCAGCGCCTGGGTCAGGATCACTTCCACCAGGCAGGGCTCCAGATTTACCTCAAGGTTCCCGGTGGTCGCCTTGGCCGCCTCCAGCAGGTCCTCCAGCAGCTTTTTCAGCCGTTTGGACTGCCGCAGGAGCACTTGGGCATATTCTCCGACCCTGCCCTCTTCCTTACATTCCTGGCAAATGAGATCCGAATAATTGATGATGGAAGTCAGGGGCGTCTTCAGGTCGTGGGTCACGTTGGTGATCAGCTCCGTCTTCAGCCGTTCGCTCTTAATGCTTTCCTCAACCGCCTGTGTGATCCCCCGGCCCAGGCTGTTCAGATTTTCCCCGTGCTCCCTCATCTCCCAAACCATGCCGGAGACATTCACTTCCGCATCCTGCCTGCCCTCCGCCAACGCCCTGCCTCCCTGGTAAAGCCTCTTACATCCCATGGCAAGGTAAATCACTGCCAGAAAGATCACCGCCTTTTCCAGGAGCCAAAGCCAGAAGGCCCCATTCTCCGGCCGGAGGAAGGGGAAACAAAGCAGTTCAAAAAGGCATACCGCGAGAAACGCAAAAACCGTTTTCGCGACCAGCGGCACATGGAGGCACAGTTTCCCCAAGCTTCTCAGGATCTTTTTCAGCTGTCTGACACAAAATCGGCTTCCCCTGCAGATCAGGGTGTATTTCCACCAGTTTCCGCGCCGCAGCTGCTTTGCTATCTGCCGGGAGAACCTCACAAACCACAGCATCCCTGCCATGGCGCAAACGCCGATGCATATCAGCATGGCATACAAACCGGCCCGAAGGCGAAACCATTCCGCCGCCCGCACGGCTGTCAGGACCAGGACCCCATCTCCCGCCAGGCACACCACGGCCAGCAGATCCACGCCCAGCCGCTTTTCGGCGAGAGGCCCCGCCTTTTCCGCCCTGCCTTCGCGCCCGGCATCGCATAGGAGATACACAAGGCAGAGGATGGTCAGCAGCGCCCCTCCCGCCAGCAGGCAGGGGAAAACCTTTCTCATCCAGTACAGCCAGCGGATCCCTTCATAGGTCTGGCTGACCGTGTCGTTATAGGGAAATTCCGTGTTCAGGTACACCCGGAAGTTATAGGTCCTCGCAGTCAGGTACATATAACCATTAAAAGTGATCCACTTTTCGGTCTGGTCAAATTTCCTGTGAAAATCCCTGTACAGATACGGAGGATAGGAGCCGTTATAGGTCCCCACGATCACACTGTTCCACTGCACATCGTCCAGGGAGCGCATCAGGTCCACATCCAGGTTCCGATGCTTAAAATAGTCGGAAGCCCCCTCCACGTCTTCCTGCTGCAAATACCTCAGCATGGTATCCGCCGCATTCTCCATAAGGTCATAGCACAGATCCAGCGCCGCTTTCTCAGCGTTGCCGTCAAAGAAAAAGTCATATTTCACCGCCATCGCAAAACCCGCCCCCGCCACGCCAGTCACAAGCGCGCCCAGCGCAAGGAACAAATAAGCCGCCCTCCTCAGGAAGCCGGATCCTTTAGACTTCTTTTTCTCCTTTTTCTTTTCTTTTTCCGCCATCCTCTTGTCTCCTGCCTTTTCCGCCCCGCCGCGCTGTCCGCGCAGCGTCACAGGTTTTTCTCACATTTATATCCCTGTCCCCACACCACCTTCAGATACCTGGGATCCGCGGGATTGATCTCCAGCTTCTCCCTCAGGTGCCGGATATGGACCGCCACGGTATTTTCGCTACCGTATGGCACATCCTTCCAGATCTTGCGGTAGATCTCCCTCGGGGAGAACACCTGGCCCTGATTCTCCATCAGAAGCTTCAGGATCTCATATTCCGTGGGCGTCAGGGAGACCTCTTCCCCGTCCAGGAGCACCCGTTTCTCCTTATCATCCATCTCAACCCCTCCGCACCTTAACACCTCCGGCCGGACGGAGCCCGCCCCCAGCTGCATATACCGGCGGAGCTGGGATCTCACCCGCGCCGACACCTCCGCCGGGTTAAAGGGCTTTGTGATGTAATCATCCGCCCCCAGGTTAAGGCCCAGGATCTTATCGGAATCCTCGGATTTTGCCGTCAGGAGGATGATAGGCACATTACTCCCGGCCCGGATCTTCACCATGGCCTCCATGCCGTCCATCTCCGGCATCATCATGTCCAGCAGCACCAGATGTATCTCCTCCCGCTCCACGATCTCAACGGCCTCCCTGCCGTTATATGCCTCGTGCAGCACGTAATTTTCATCACTCAAATATATCTTCAGCGCATTTACAATATCCCGCTCGTCATCGCAGATCAGTATATGATACATGATTTTTTCTCCATTCCCGCGCTGTCCTCTGCGCACAACAAGACTGTGCCGGACAATATGCCGGCACGGCCCCTGAGTTGAAAAGTTCCCCTTTCAGCCTTCTTCCCCACAGAAATATTGTAACAAAACAGGATCAAAAAAAAAACCGCAGAATCTTTAAGATTTGTTTAAGATGACGGGGATCCCTGTTTCCGCAACAGAGACCCCCGCTCTTTTTGATATATTTGATATAGATGAAAATTCAGGATCTCTTTTTCACATTCTGCTGCCGCAGCTCGTCCAGGGATTCCTGATACTTATCGGAAGTCATGGAAGGGTTGGAGCGCAGCAGTTCCCGCTGGAAAAAGTCCTTTATGCTGCCCAGGCGGCTCCTGATCTCCACATTTACCGCATAGCGCTTTACCAGCTCCGACACTTCCTCTTTTATGTTTTCCATGTCGTCGCTGTGTTTTGTGGCCGAGATCTTTTTCAGCCTTTCAAATTTGCCCTCGATGCCGCTTTTCAGCTCATCCATGCTGACCGCAAAGGCATCCTTGCGGCTCTCCAGGCTTTCCCCCGCGGATGTGATGATGGCATCCAGGCGCTTCTGGATATTCATAAGCTCCTTCTTGGTATTTTCCATCTTTGCCAGCAGATCCCGCAGGTCGATAGCCGCCTTAAACGAAAGCACAAAATCAATGCCGATCAGCACTGTAAGCACGATCGTCACCACCGTAAGCGTCTGCTCCGGTATGGAAAGCACCATTCTTTCCACCGGCACGTGCAGGACCTGTGTCAGGATAATGGTGAGGAATCCCCAGGACAGCGTGGTCCCCAGGCAGATATGTCCCTGAAAATTAAATTTGTTGTTGGAGTAATCCCAATAGCGCACTTTAAAAAGCGCTTCCATGGTCACTCCGGTAACATATTCCAGAGCCGTAGCCCCCAGGCAGCCCGCCACGTACACGAGAAAGATATTATCCCGAAAGGGCATGGACACCACCAGCATCATAATGGCGCCGCTGCCGTAAAGGGGAAGGAACGGCCCCCGGATAAACCCCCTGTTCGTAAGCTTTCTGTCCTTGATGGACACATAAGTTGACTCCACGCACCATCCCGCGAAGCAATAAATATAAAAAAAGAACAGCCACTGGATCAAAGAATAGGAATACATAAGCGCCCCCGTCATCTGTATATCGCTACTTCCACAGCCAGCTTCCCCTTTCTTGTCTCCCCGGGTTCACCGGTCAGGGAAAACTTGCCGCGGCCTCTGACGTTTACCGTCTCTCCCGCCTTCAGCAGACGGGAATTGTTTTCACAGAGCCTGCCGTTTACATAGACCTGACCGGCCGGAAACAGCCCAAGGCTCTTCTCTCTTGACATATTATATACCTTTGCGATCACCGCGTCAATGCGCATCGAAGAAACCTGGATGCCCACGGTCTCCGGCTCCTTCTGCAAAACCTCTGTAAACTCCTGTGCCTCTTCACATTTCACATGGGTATGCCTGACCTGCGTCAGATTCTCACAGATGAATCCGGCGATCGTATCCAGGCAAAAAAGATATGCCTCCCGGTCTCCCACCCGGATATCCCCCAGCGCAGCCCTGTCGATCCCCAGGTTCATCAGCGCCCCCAGGAAATCCCTGTGAGAAAAGTCATCCGCAAATTTCTGCTGCAAAGGCTTTATGTGGATACAGACAATGGGAAAGAGCGTCACATATCCAAGCTCCTCTTCCCCGCCAAACCGCACCACCTTCCGCTCCGCATCCCGGCAGCCGCCGTCGAGGGTATACCCCGCATACCGCAGCTCCTTTTCCTGCTGCCAGAAAATTTCCTGTTCCCCCAGCCCGAGAAATCCCGTAAACGTATAGATCCCCTGGGAATATGACCTCTCCGCCAGATCCCGGAGCCGGTTTTTCAGCTGCTGTATATCCTTTTCGTCTTTCTGTGCCATGATCCCTTTCCGATACCTTAAGAAAAGCTGATGACCTCATCCTTGGGCGCCCGGGTCTTTTCCACGCTGACAGCGTGAAGGATGGGGCCTTCCCCCTTGTAATCCTCCCAGTATTCCCTGGCAACCACAGCCGTGACCTTCACCCACTCTTTCTGCTTTAACTCACCGGCCCCGGCATACTCGCAGGCATAGCCCAAAAACGCCATATCCTCCGCGCAGCAGGTCATGGCCATGCGGCCCGGCACAAAATAATTGTCCGGGAATTTTTCCGGTTTGAGCACCATCGCCACAAAGCGGAGCTTCTTTCCCACATAGCGTTCCAAGTGGTCCATGGAGTCCAGATACCAGATACCATAGCCGTTATTGTCCAGGTCTATGACCTCCTGGTTCAGGTCGTAAGGCAGATCTTCCTCGAAGATCTCGTCGATCTCGCCATTCGCGTCCTCAAAGATCACGTCTGCGGAAGGGTTTACCGCTTTGATATTGCGCCTGTAGCTGCCCAGGTTTTCCCGGACGCTGTCGCAGCGGTTAAAGATGATCATTTCCGAATTACGGATCATTTCCGCCAGGAGGGATTTCATGTTGGTGTAATACATAGGGAAGGTGGAGCCGTCGATCGTGGTGATCTGCTGCTCGATCTTCCAGTACCAGGGCAGCTTTGCATTTTTATAGTTCCACATGCCATTGTATTCAATGATAATGCGCTCCGGCCTATGTTTCTTTTCCAGCTCCGTCAAGTGGGAAGGGTTGAAATCTTCCTCTCTCTCCACCAGCTCCAGCACCGTGCGGCTCCTCCGCAAAAGCTCCGGGTCATATTCGTTTTCCCCCTCTTCGCACAGGATCAGGAGCGTAGTTCCCCTCACCTGAAAATAGGGCTGGTCCAAAGTAAAACAGATAAATTCTGTCTTTCCGCTTTCCAGAAAACCGTTGATCACATATACAGGCTTCATATCGTTTCTCCGCCTTTCCCATTCCTTTCCCCAAGTACCGCGGGCAGCCGCCGTGTCACAGGCAGCAGCCGCGTCACAGGCACTCGCCGCGCCACAGGCAGCAGCCGCATCACAGGCACTCGCCACGTCACAGGTAGCAGCCGCGCCACAGGCACTCGCCACGTCACAGGCACTCGCCGCGCCATAGGCAGCAGCCGCGCCACAGGCAGCAGCCAAC
>CANPYT010000063.1 GCA_947588705.1 uncultured Acetatifactor sp.
CCCGGGTCGGATGTCACTTACCACTTGCTGCGGATCGACAATCTGAAGGACGGGCTGCTGAGCGGCCAGTTTCCCGTGCGGATCGATCCGTCCTGGCTGTGGGGCCATGGTTACGCATCGTCGGTGTGTTATGGGGAGACGCTGCTATACATTCCGGCGCTGATGAGGCTTCTGGGGTTTACGCTCCAGGAAAGCTACATGACTTTCCTGTTTTTGCTGAATCTTGGGACCTGCCTCGTCTCCTTTTTCTGTTTCCGCGGAATCTTCCGTTCCCGGCGGCTGGGCCTGCTCTGCAGCGCTGTCTATACCCTTTCGATTTATCGGTTGTACAAGATGTACAGCTGGTCGGCGCTGGGGGAGGCGCAGGCTATGTTGTGGCTGCCGCTGATCCTCTATGCGGTGTACCGCCTTCTGGCAGAGGAAACCGGGGAGGCGGGGTATGGAAAACGATGGATCCCGCTGGCGGTTGGGTTCAGCGGCATTATTCAGTGCCATGTGCTGACCTGTGAGCTGACGGTGTTCTTCCTGGCGGTAGTCTGCGTGGTCTTTTGGAAAAGGTTGTTTCGGAAGGAGACCCTTCTTGCTTTCTGGAAGGGGGTATTGGGAACCTGTGCCCTCAGCGCCTGGTTTGTGGTGCCGTTCCTGGAATATACGTTGGGGGTGGATATGGTCATCCGGCATGTGTCGGCCAGGACGATCCAGCAGGAAGGGCTTTATCCGGCCAATCTGCTGTTTGCCTTTTTCCATCGGGGTGTGGGCAGGGATCTGGAGCTGAACGGGATGCGGGATATGGAGGCTCTTGGGGTTGGCATTTCTGTGACCGCGGCGGCAGGGCTGTTTTGCTTTTTATGGTTCTGGGGATTCCTGAGGGAGCAGAAGGAGGACAGGAGCCTTGTGATAGCGGGAAAAACGGCTCTGGTGCTGGGGGTCGCCGCCATGTGTATGAGTCTGGCGGTCTTTCCGTGGAATGCTGTTCAATCCTGGAATCCTGTGCTGCAGGTATTGGTCTCCAGCGTCCAGTATCCGAACCGTTTTCTCATGACGGCCACGCTGGTTCTGGTCTTTGCGGGCGGAGTGGCCCTGGCCTGTGTCGGGAAACGGTTTGGGCGTAAGGCCATGGGGGGAACAGGAGCCTGTATTCTGGCTGTGGCTGTTGTGACCGCACTGTTTTACATCAGTAGCATCGTAACGGACGGGGGTTCCCTTTATATGTACGATGCAAAGGGGATGGGGACCGGCTATCTTTCCGGAGGGGAATACCTGCGGTATGGCGCGGATCTTTCCTTATATTCTTATCACGGGCCTGTTGCGGGCGGGAACGTGGAGATCGAAAGCTGGGAGAAGGAATGGCTGGACATGGAGCTGTCTGTAAACAATCGGGGCGATGGGGAAGGGTATGTGGATCTTCCGCTGCAAAATTATAGGGGCTATAGGGCGGAAACGGATGACGGCCGCAGGCTGGAGATTTGCGACGGTGAAAATAAGGATCTGAGGATCCTTATACCGGCAGGCTTTGAGGGCGGCATTCTGGTTGGATTCCGTCCTCCCTGGTACTGGAGGCTGGCGGAAGCGGTGTCCTGCCTGAGCGTGGCTGGGCTGCTTGCCGGGCGCCTTGTCCCGGCCTGGAAAAAGAGAGGGATCATGGAGGTATTCAGATGAATAAGATCGCGATCATCACTGCCCGGGGAGGCAGCAAGAGGATTCCCCGGAAGAACATCAGAGAGTTTTGCGGTAAGCCGATCTTGGCTTACTCCATAGAGGCCGCGCTCCAGGCGGGGGTTTTTGACCAGGTCATGGTGTCTACGGACGACCGGGAGATTGCGGACATAGCGGTACAATACGGCGCCCAGGTGCCTTTCTTCCGAAGCGAGGCCGCGTCCGACGACTATGCGACTACCAGCGACGTTCTGCTGGAGGTGCTGGACGAGCTGGAAAAGAGAGGAGAGAGATATGAGCTGGCCTGCTGTCTTTATCCAACGGCTCCTTTTGTGACGGCGGAGAAGCTGCGGCAGGCTGTGGAGCAGCTGACGGCAAGCGGCGCGGATACCCTGATCCCGGTGGTGCCTTTTTCTTATCCGCCTCAGCGCGGCATGATCGTAAGAAATGGCAGGCTGGTATTCGAGTACCCCCAGTACCTGGACAGCCGCTCACAGGATCTGGAGCCTCATTATCATGATGTGGGACAGTTCTATGTGTTCCGGACGGCGCCATTCCGGGTAAACCGCAAGCTGATGGTGGGAGATATCCTGCCGATGGTGGTGCCGGAACTGGAAGTGCAGGATATCGACAACGAGACGGACTGGCAGATCGCGGAGATGAAATACCGTCTCATGAGAGGATAGAAATGAAGGCAGCGGTCTTATCTAATGTAAATATGAATGCCCTGATCCGCCTTCTGGGAAGAAAGGTAGAGACTTGCCAGATCGAAGGATACGGGAACGAGCTGGGGATCCTGATGGATCCGGATTCTTCTTACCGTGAGTTTGACGCGGACTATACTTTCCTTTTTCTGGACCTGATGGAGCTTATAGAGCATGACCTGGATCCGGAAAGGGCGGCGGGGCGGGTCGCAGGCTGGTTTGACAGCCTGGAGGGCGCATTGAGGCCGGAAAAGATCTATTACATTTCCGACGCCTATCTGTGGGGGCCGGAACTTTCCGTGGTGCAGGATCCGGGCCGGAAGGCGGCGCTGGAGGGAATCTGGCAGAAACGCCTGGAAGATCTGTGCGGACGGCATGGGAATGTGCGGATACTGCCCTGGAGGCGGCTGGCGGAAAGCATGGGGGAAGAAAATTGTTTTTCCCTTAAAATGTGGTATATGGGAAAGATATTGCTGAGCAACGAGGCTCAGAAGCGGCTGTGCGGGCTGATCCTGGAAATGCTTGACAGGGAGGCCAGAGTGCCGAAAAAGCTGCTGCTGCTGGATCTCGACAATACCCTGTGGGGCGGCCTGGCCGGGGAAAAAGACCATACGCCTATTGAACTGTCGGAAGAACACAGCGGCCTGGCATACAAGAACCTTCAGCGCGTGATCCTGCAGATGCGCAGGCAGGGGGTTTTGCTGGCGATCGTGTCGAAAAATAATGAGGCGGATGTGGCGGAGATCTTGGAAGGGCATCCCCATATGGTCCTCAGGCCGGGGGATTTTGTGGCAAAGCGCATTAACTGGGCCCCAAAACATGAAAACATCCGGGCGATCGCGGAGGAATTGAATCTGGGCCTGGAATCCTTTGTGTTCTGGGACGATAACCCAGCGGAGCGCCAGCTGGTGAAGGAGCTGCTGCCGCAGGTGGAAGTGCCGGATTTCCCGGAGCGGCCGGAAGATCTGGCGCCGGCGATGGCGGCGGTGTATGAACGGTATTTTGCCAAACCGGTACTTACCGCGGAGGATCGGGAAAAGACGGCGCAGTATGCGGCCAACGCGGCCAGAAGGCAGGTGCAGGAAAGCGCCGGAAGCTATGAGGAGTATCTGAAAAATCTGGAGATCCAGGCCGTCCGGGTAAAGCCGCAGCTTTATGTGGAGCGTCTGGCCCAGCTTATGAACAAGACGAACCAGTTTAATCTCACCACCAGACGGTATACCCGGGCGCAGGTGGAAGAGCTGGTGAGGGATCCCGGCCGGAGAGTTTATCTGTACCGTGTGGCGGACCGGTTTGGGGATAATGGCATCGTGGCGGCGGCGGTTGCGGACTGCACCGGCGATGTGCCGGTCCTGGAGGAGTTTGTCATGAGCTGCCGGGTCATGGGGAAAAGGATCGAAGACGCCCTGGTGGAGGATATGGAGCGGGCTCTCCGGGAAGAGGGGTTTGGGCAGCTGAGGGGGCGTTATTATCCGACGGCAAAGAACGGCCCTGTGGAAAGGCTGTATGAGCGGCTTGGCTATGAAAAGACGGCGGATCTGGAGCAGGGAGGAAGGGAATATGAAATTCAGCTGGAAAATATACCCAAAAGGATGTACTATGTAAAGGTGAGAAGGGAGGACTGACATGCGGGAAAAAGTGATCGCCTTGCTGGAGGAGATTTTAAATGTGCCTGCGGGAACCGTCACAGAGGATACCAGGAGCGAGGATCTGGAGGAATGGGATTCCCTGGCGCATGTGACCATTATCGGTGAGCTGGAGGAACGTCTCGGTATCACCATCCCCCTGGATGAGGCAATTGAGCTGACCAGTGTAAGGGAGATCCTGGAGAAATGCGGGGCCTGACAGGCAAAGCTCAGGACATGGCTGTGTGGATGGAGCGGCTCTGCGACGGACACAGAGGGAACGGGAGAGGGATATGGGTGTAACTTTGCGGGAGATCCGGGAAGGAGATCTGGAGGATATCATGCGATGGCGCATGGCCGAGGACATTACCCGGTATATGAACACGAACCCGAAGCTGACGCTGGACGGACAGAAGCTTTGGCTGGCGTCTGTCAGGGAGGATCCCAGTGTGCGCTACTGGCTGATCGAGGTGGAGGGGCAGCCGGCAGGGGTCATCAACCTGACAAGGCTTGACGATCCGGAAGGAAACCTGGGATGGGCTTATTATGTGGGAGAAAAGAGGCTGAGGAGCATAAAGACGGCTTTGTCGCTGGAGATGAGCCTGTATGATTATGTATTCCTGACCCTGGAAAAGAGAGCGGTGTACAGCGATGTGTTTTCTCTGAACAAAGGGGTCATCCAGCTTCACCTGCTCTGCGGGTGTGAGATCGTGGAGGAAAAGAAGAGCCATGTGTGCAAGGAGGGCGTCTGGTATGATGTGACGTTTCTGCGCATGACGGCGGAGAGATGGAAGGAACTCCGGGAGACGAAAAAGTATGACAGGATCCTGTTTGGGGCTGTCTGAGGACTGGTATGTGCGCTGAGGCGCACAAGGGGTATAAGAATGGAAGGGGTATAAGATTGAAAATTAAAATTTTCAATCGCGAGATTTGTGTCCGCGCACTGCTTGACACAAACTCGTTATGCGCAAAGAGCAGCGCGGAAATGAGGTAAAGAATGGAAAAGAAGATCAGGATTGGGAACCATGTGATCAGTGAGGATTCCCCGGCCTTTGTGGTGGCGGAAATGTCCGCGAACCACAATATGGATTATGGCCGGGCGGTGGCCATTCTGGAAGCGGCCAGGGAGGCCGGCGCGGATGCCGTCAAGATACAGACTTACACGGCGGATACTATTACCTTAAACTGCGACGATCCCTGTTTTCAGATCACCCAGGGAACGCTATGGGATGGAACCACGCTTTACAAGCTGTATCAGACCGCTTACACTCCCTGGGAGTGGCAGCCGAAGCTGATGGAAAAGGCCCGGGAGCTGGGATTGGAATTTTTTTCCTCTCCCTTTGACTTAAGCAGTGTGGATTTTCTGGAGGAGATGGGGGTACCAGCCTATAAGGTGGCTTCCTTTGAGATCACGGACATACCGCTGCTGAAGAAGATCGCCCGAACCGGGAAGCCTGTGATCATCGCCACGGGGATCGCCCGCCTTGCGGATATTGAGCTGGCGCTTGAGACCTGCCGCCAGGAGGGGAACGAAAAGGTGATTTTGCTGAAGTGTACTTCCTCCTATCCGGCGCCCTATGAGGACATCAATCTGCGGACAATACCCTCCATGCGGGATACTTTTGACTGCCTGACAGGGCTGTCAGACCATTCCATGGGAAGCGCCGTGGCAGGGGCGGCGGTGGCGCTTGGGGCAAGGATGGTGGAGAAACATCTGACACTGCGCCGTGCGGACGGCGGCGCGGATGCCGCATTCTCCATGGAACCGGCAGAGTTTGCGGGGATGGTGGACGATATCCGAAAGATTGAGCTTGCCCTGGGAAAGGTGACGTATGACTTGACGCCGAAGCAGGCCCGGGAGAGGGAACATTCCCGGTCTCTGTTTGTGGCGAGGGATATGAAAGCGGGGGAAGTCTTTACCCCGGAGAATCTGCGCTCCGTGCGGCCGGCCAACGGCCTGCACACCAAATATTACGAGGAACTGTTGGGGAAGCGGATCGCCAGGGATGCAAAGCTTGGGACCCCCATGAGCTGGGATCTGGTGGATTTCCGCTGAGACGTCGGAGGAGAGACGTGCCATGTTTTTTATCCGTGCGGACGGGAATGCAAAGATCGGCGCGGGGCATCTGATGCGCTGTATGACCATAGCGGGAGAGCTTTCCGCCAGATATGGGAGAGAGTCGGTTTGTTTTGTCTGCGCCGATGCAGGTTCCGGGGAGCTGGCGGGAGAAAGCGGGTTCCAGGCCCGTGTGCTGGGAACGGAACCCGGAGCCAGAGAGGAAGAACTGCCGTTTTGGCCGCGGATCCTGGAGGAAGCGGCCGGATGCGGGCCAGGGGATAATGTGATCCTGGTGGACAGCTATTCTGCGGATGACCGATATCTGGAGGCGCTGGGCCGACTGGGGCATCTGGCGCTGATGGACGATACGGGGGAGCGGCGCCGGCCTGTGGAGTGCGTGGTCAATTACAATGCCCAGGCCAGGGAAGAACATTACCGCGAGTTATATGCGGGGAGCGGCAGCAGGCTGCTTGTGGGAAGCCGTTATGTGCCTGTGAGGCCGCAGTTTCTGCACAGGGGATACCAGGTGCGGGAACAGGTGCGGGAGGTTTTGATCACGGCTGGCGGCGGCGACAGCCAGAATCTGGCGGGCCGGATCCTGGAGCGCCTTTTGGAGTACCCGGCGGTTTTCCATGTGGTGACGGGGAGATTCCATCCTCATCAGGACAGCCTGGACCGGCTGGCGGCCGGCAGCGGGGGCAGGGTGCTGCTCCATCATGACGTGAAGGACATGGCGGGGCTGATGGGGAAATGCGATCTGGCGGTGACAGCCGGCGGGTCTACAGTCTATGAACTGGCGGTGATGGGAGTTCCCTTCGTATGTTTTTCCTGTGCGGATAACCAGGAGCCGCTGACCGATTATTTGGGGGAACAGGGCATTGTTTTTTCCGCAGGCCCCTGGCACAGAGATCCGGAGGGAACGCAGGAGCGTCTCGCAAAGCTGTTCTGCAGGCTGGCGGATGACCGGGAGGGGCGGATGGAATGCCATCTGCGGGAAAAGGAATTGATCGACGGCAGGGGGGCACAGCGCCTGGCTGTGGCCCTGGGCGATTTTTGGCGGTGAGGAACGGGCGTGAAGGGAAAAACGAGAGAGGGAATCTTCATATTCGGAGCGGCTCTGGCGCTGTTCGCGGGACTTTTTTGGGCGACGTTTCCAAGATTGAGAAACAGTGAAAACCAGATGCAGGCCAAAGTGCTGATCCTGGGAGACAGTATCCTGGGCCTGACCCGGGATGAGACGGGGATCCCGGCGCAGCTTGAGAGGATTTTGGATGTGCCCGTGTTTAACGGTGCTTTCGGAGGAACCTGCGCCGCCCGGTGCGACAGGGAATACCGGCTGGCGAACGCAAGGGATTCCATTTCGCTGGCGGGACTTGCAAAAGCCATCGCCACAGAGGATTTTGGTGTGCAGCAGACTCTGCGGATCCGGGACAGCAGCACGGAACATTTTTCTTCCACGATAGACGTGTTGGAAAGGCTGGATTTTTCTTCTGTGGAGCTGGTAGTGATCATGTACGGCCTCAACGACTTTTATAGCGGGGTGCCGGTCTACAACCCAGAAGATCCCCTGGACGAGTATTCTTTTATCGGGGCGCTGCGGTATTCCATTCAGGCGCTGCGCCGGGAAAATCCGGATGTGCGGATCCTGCTGGTGACGCCTACTTATTCCTGGTATCTGTTTTACCAGGAGACCTGTGAGGAGTATGACATTGGATACGGTACCATGGATGCTTATGTCCTGGCGGAGACGGCGTTGGCGGAGGAGATGCAGGTAGAGCTTCTGGATGTCTATCACAATGTGTATCCCCACGAGGAATGGGAGGACTGGGAGCGGTACACCATCGATGGCTTTCACCCGAACGAGGCCGGCAGAGAGCTGCTGGCAGGGCTCCTGTCCGAATATCTTTTGGAAGACCTGTAAGTTTTCCGGCGAAAGGCGTAAAATCGGGTACGGAGGGCCGCGGCGCGGCGGCAGAAAAGAGGAGGAAAAGTGACACCTGCACAGACACTTCGAAATTTATCCGGGAAGATCCGGCCTCAATGGCGGCTGGCATTTTTTTCGGCGCTGGGCATAGGATTGCTTGTCCATATGCCGGCGATGCTTTATGACATTCCCAATCACGACGGGCTGGCGAGCATGTATTTTGACCAGAATATGATCACCTCCGGCAGATGGTTCCTGTCGGTGGCCTGCGGTTTTTCCTCTTATTATACCCTGCCGTGGGTGACCGGCCTGCTGGGGCTTGTATTTTTAGGGCTGGCTTCCGCGGTGGTGACGGAAATCCTGGGTGTGGAAAAGGGATGGGCCATTGTGCTGAACAGTGGCCTGCTGGTAACGTTTCCGGCGTTGGCATCCAATTTTGCCTATGTGTATACTCTGGATGGCTATATGCTGGGGCTTTTGCTGGCAGTGTTGGCGGTGCTTTTGACCGGAAAGTACAAGCGGGGGTTTTTGGGTGGGGCCGTCTGCCTTGCTTTCAGCCTTGGCATTTATCAGATCTACCTGTCCTTCGCCATGATCTTGTCTCTGTTTTCGGTGCTGATGCTGCTGGCGGAGGAGGAGAAACCGGCCCGGGCGGTGAAGGGCGCGGCGCGGTATCTTGGTATGGGAGCCCTGGGGGCGGTCCTTTATTATGGGCTCCTCCGGATCTTGCTGCATATTCAGGGGAAGGAGCTTGCCTCTTACCAGGGGATCGACGGCATGGTTTCCGGAAATGCCGGAGACGGGGGCCTGCTCCACAGCCTGAAAGCCCTGTATATGGATTTTGCCGCTTTTACCTTAAAGGGAAATGTGCTGTACAACAACTGGATCTCGCTGGCGGCGCTGATATTGCTTGGCGCGGCGGCCGCCGTGACAGCGCTGGTATGGGTGCGCCGCAGAAAATGGTGGAAGAATCCGTTGTTTTTCGTTATAATGATAGTGGCCCTTCTGGCGGCGCCTTTTATGACAAATGTGATATTGGTCATCTCCCCGGAAGTCACATACCATTTGCTGATGCGTTATCAATGGGTGCTGTATCTGATGGGAATGACGGCTTTTGTGAGCAGACGGGCTTCTTTTGCGGGCAGAGGGGCGGCGGTTTTGGAGTGGGCGGCATGCGCCGCGGCGTTTGTGCTGGTTTTTTTCTACGGCGTCACAGACAATATCGGTTATTCCAACCTGCAGAAAAAGTATGAGAAGACCTATGCGTACTGTGTGCGCCTGCTGGACCGGATCGAGCAGACGGACGGATATTATCAGGGTATTCCCATCGCCATGATCGGTGTGATCGGAACGGATCAGTATCCGCCCACGGATCTCACGCTGCCTGTCACGGGGAATATGATCGGCTTGAACGGAGACAGCCTGGTGTATACCGGAGCCAATTATCAGGCGTTTATCAGGAATTATCTGGGGGCCACCTTGAATTTTCTGCCGCCCGATGCCATGGCGGAAATGTATTACTCGGAAGAGTACACGGCTATGGATAGCTTTCCCGGGAAGGATTCCATTCGGATCATTGACGGGATCATGTATGTGAAGACGGAGAATGCGGTTCGTGATTGAGGAGGAAAAACAATGGCGCTGCTGTCGGTTGTCCTGCCGGCTTATAATGAAGAACAGAATATTCCCAATACAGCCCGTGTCCTGACGGAATTGCTGGAAGAAAACGGCATCGACTATGAGCTGATTTTTATCAGCGACGGTTCCCGGGATAATACATTTTCAGAGATCCAGAAAGCGGCCGCGGCCAACCCAAAGATCAAGGGGGCTGAGTTCAGCCGGAATTTCGGCAAGGAGGCCGGAATTTTTGCAGGTCTGGAGCTTGCCGCCGGAGATGCGGTGATCGTGATGGACTGCGATCTCCAGCATCCGCCCCAGGTGATCCCGGAAATGTGGCGGCTTTGGCAGAACGGAGTGGAAGTCGTGGAGGGGATCAAGAGCAGCCGGGGAAAAGAGAGCCTGGGTTATCGGCTTTCCGCAGGGCTTTTCTATCGGATCATGAGCAGGCTCATCAAGGTGGACATGAGCGCCTCCTCCGATTTTAAGCTTCTGGACCGGAAGGTGGTGAACGTATTGCTTGGCCTTCCGGAGCGGAACACTTTTTTCCGGGCGCTGAGCTTCTGGGCGGGATTTCGCACGGAGACTGTCAGTTATGAGGTACAGGAGCGCCAGTTTGGCAAAAGCAGGTGGTCCTTTTGGAGCCTGATGAAATATGCGGTCATCAACGCCACTTCTTTCAGCACACTGCCGCTGCAGATGGTGACAGTGATGGGAGTGGTTTCGATTCTGTTCAGCATTGTGCTTGCCATACAGACTCTGGCCAAATTCCTGATGGGGAATGCGGTGGAAGGGTTTACCACGGTGATCCTGCTGATTTTGATCATCGGCGGGTTCCTGATGTTGAGCTTAGGGGTGATCGGCCACTATATCGCCCGGATTTATGAGGAAGTGAAAGGCAGGCCGAAATACATTATCAGCAGGGTGACGGAAAATGTCCAGGGACAGGTAGTCGGGGCCTGGAAAAGGAGAGAGTAAAAGAAAGGCGGATTGTTATGAGACAGCAGATTAATTTCAATGTACCTCCCTACGCGGAAAAAGCAGCGGAATATATTCAGGAATGTGTGAGGAATCAGAAAATCTGTGGAGACGGTGCGTACACAAAAAAGTGTAATGAGTGGATCGAAAAAAGGACAGGTACCGCGAAATGCCTTCTGACCACTTCCTGCACCCACGCTACGGAGCTGGCGGCGCTTTTGATCCGTGTACAGCCGGGAGACGAGGTGATCATGCCGGCCTATACCTTTGTGTCCACTGCGAACGCATTTGTGCTCCGGGGGGCGGTACCGGTGTTCGTGGATATCCGGCCTGATACGATGAACCTGGATGAGAAACTGATCGAGGATGCCATCACGGAGCGGACAAGGGCTATCGTGCCGGTACATTATGCGGGGGTTGCCTGCGAGATGGATACGATCATGGAGATCGCGGAAAGGCATGGGCTGGCGGTGATCGAGGACGCCGCGCAGGGGATCATGGCTTCCTATAAGGGAAAAGCGCTGGGAACCATCGGCGATTACGGCTGTTTCAGCTTCCACGAGACAAAAAATTACAGCATGGGAGAGGGCGGGGCGCTGCTGATCCGGGATGAAAAGAATGTGGAGGACGCGGAGATCATTCGGGAGAAAGGTACCAACAGAAGCAAATATTACCGGGGCCAGATCGACAAGTACACTTGGATAAATGACGGCTCCTCTTATCTCCCCAGCGATATGAACGCGGCGTATCTCTATGCCCAGCTGGAGATTGCGGACCAGATCAATGAGGCGCGCCTTGGGATCTGGAACCGCTATTATCGGAACCTGGAACCGCTGGCACAGGCCGGGAAACTGGAGCTGCCTACGATCCCGGAGGGATGTGTCCATAACGCTCATATGTTCTATGTGAAGACCGCGGATATTCGGGAGAGGACGGCTTTTATCGACTGGCTGAAGAAAAATAACATCATGTCCGTATTTCATTACATTCCGCTTCACACGGCGCCCGCAGGCATTCGGTTTGGCCGTTTTCACGGGGAAGACCGCTATACCACCAGGGAGAGCGAGCGGCTGGCCCGCCTTCCCATGTATTACGGCCTTGAGGAGGAGACGGTGGATGAGATCTGTGATAAGATAAAGGAATTTTATGCATAGTTTTGCAGGCAAATGCGGGGTTATCGTATGAAGAAATGGACTGTGTGGCTGTGCGGTCTGCTGAGATGTTTCCTTTTCATAGGCTTCAGTGTCCGGATCGTGCTGGGGCTGGCGTGGCTGTGCCTGAATTTTATGGAAGTACAGGCATTTGCGCCGGAAACCAAAGGGGTGTATCCACTGTTTTTGCAGATATTTGGCGGCGTTCCCCAGGTACTGTATCTGTTCCAGCTGGCGGCGGCCTGTATTTCGGGTTTCCTTTTTTTCAAACCTTATTGTGGCCCGGGGATAGGCAAAAGGGTATGGGCAGTGCTGGCGTTTTTGACGTTTCCTATGGCCATGCAGTGCCACCTGGCCTTGCTGCCGTATTCTTTTGTCAGTTCCCTGATCCTGTCGGAGCTTTCTTTCTGCCGGGAGGCTTTCGCCGGAAAGGGGAAGGAGGCGGCCGCGACGGCAAAAGCGGGAGCCTGCTGGCTGGGACTGTCCCTGCTCCTGCCGGAATATGTCTGGCTGGGAGGGATCCCGCTGCTTTTGGCGGTTCCGGCGTGGATCGTAAGGTTTCGTGGAAACTTCCGCCGGCTTTGCGGATGTATCCTGGTGGCGGCGGCTTTCGGCGGTATGGCCGCGGGACTGCACAGCCTGGAGCCGGGGGAAGCGCTGCGGGAGCCGGAGAATGTCTTTTGGGCGGCGATGGCGGGCCGGATGGCCTGGCCGAAGCTGTATGAAGATCATGACAAGTGGTCCTTTGAGCTGCGGGAGGCGGCGGAGGATGTGGTGCTGGAGGCCGGCAGCAGTCCTGACAATATGGAACGGGTCTTCCAGCCGGCGTTGGAGGCCGCCCTGGGACAGGAAACGGCCACACAGTATTACCGGGAGATAGCGGAGACGGCGTGGAGGATTCACAAGGGGCAGATCGTGAAACAGATAGCCTGGGACCTTGCCACTTACGCGGCCCCGTCCGCCGTGCTTCCGTTACAGCTGTCGGGCAGGGGATACGAATCGTACTCCGGCAGGAACTATGAAGTGATGTTCCTGAATCATCCGAGGCTGACGAAACGGTATGTGGATTATAGCTGTTGGTGGTTTTTTGCGGCCGCCGGGGCGGCGCTGCCGGCTGCTTTCCTGCAGCGGGCGGCAGGGGCGAAAGGGAAAAAGGTTCCGGGGGGAAGGGCGCCCTGGCGGGGCAGCCTGTTCTTTATGGCCGCCGCGGCAGCCTGGATGGGCCTGCTGGTGTGTTATTATACGATGCGGGGGGCCGGAATAGGGGATTATAAGTGTACTGTGGCGGTATCCTGCCTGTGGACTGCGGCTGCGGTCCGGGTGATGGGGAGATGGGAGTGAGTGCATATGGAATTAGCGGTGCAGAGCCTGATTCTGGCGTTCCTGTTGTTTGCGGTTCCCACAGTGGTGGGCGGCCTGTCGGCGAAGGTGCTGGAAAAAAAAGGGGGAAAGAGGGATATTTGCTTTCGGTGGGTCAGCGGGCAAATGATTCTCTGGGCGGGTTTTCAGGTGATCAGCGTACCCCTGATCCTGGCGGAACGTCCTTTTCATGATGTGGTGCTGGCTTTTTCGGGTTATATGGCGGCAATGTTCCTGTTGGGGGTGGCGGCTGAAATCCGCCGGTTTGCCGTGAGAAAGCCGGAGGAGAGACAGCAGCGCGTCCGGGGGGAAAGAGACCCGGCAGTCCTGTTCCTTTGGTGTTGCGCCGGGGGCCTTTTGCTGCTGCAGCTGGTCCTTGCCTGCCTGTTGGCGTATGAGGAAGGGGATGACGCCTATTATGTGGCAGTGTCCACTGTGACGGAGTATTCCGACCGCATGTACTACCACCTGCCTTATACCGGCGGGACCACCAGTATAGACGGCCGTCACAGCCTGGCCCCCATGCCTATATGGGTGGCGTATCTGGCCCGGGTTTCGGGAATGAAGGTGGTAACGCTGGCACAGATTGCGCTGCCTCTGGCCCTGATCCTGATGTGCGGCGCCATCTATCTGATGCTTGGGAGAAGGCTATTCCCGGAGGGCGGGAAAAAATTGCCATTGTTTCTGCTGTTTCTTCAGATGCTTGTACTTTTTGGGGGATATTCCACTTATTCCGCCGAGAACTTTCTGTTGGTCAGGACCGCGCAGGGAAAGGCAATCCTAGCCAATATAGTGATTCCATTTCTGTTCCTGCTGTTTCTCGTGATCCTGGAAAGGCTGCAGGAGGACGGAAAGACAGGCGCGGCATGCTGGCTCCTGGTGGGGCTTACCATGGTGACAGGATGTCTTTGCAGCACACAGGGAACGCTGTTGACCTGCATATTTCTTGGCGCGGCGGGGTCGTGCGCTGTGATCTGCTATCGCCGCTGGCGCCTGCTGATCCCTATGGCAGGCTGCGGCATTATTCCCGTATGCACGGCGTTATTGTATTTCTGGCTGGATTGAGCTTAGAGGGGTTTGGGCATGAAAGACGCGTTAGAGAGATTTTGTGATTTCATGGGAACGGGAACGATAATGATCTGGTTCCTGCTTTCGCTGATCTATCTTTTCCTTCGGGAAAAGAGGAAGCCGCGCCGGATTTTGTTTGTATATTTGCCGGTGATCGTTCTTTTGCTGTACTTTAATCCGCTGTTTGCGGAAGGGTTTAACCGTCTGGTGGAGCCGGAGGTCTATTTCCGGTTCTGTTGGCTTTTGCCGATTATAGCGGTGATCGCTTACTCTGCAGTGACGATCTTTGAAGGGCTCAAAGGAAGGGCGTCAGTGTGTTTTGGCGCGGCGGTGCTGGCATTGATTCTGTTTTCCGGAAAGCTGGTATATTCCAGCCCTCTCTACAGCAGGGCGGAAAACCTGTACCATGTGCCGGACAGCGTGGTGCATATCTGCGATGCCATCGAAGTGCCGGGGAGGGAAGTGATGGCCTTATTCCCCAGGGAGCTGATCCTGTATGTGCGACAGTATTCGGCGCTGGTCTGTATGCCTTATGGACGGGAAGTCACGAAAATCTATGATCCCATGGATGCGCTCGTGAATTCGGAGGTCATAGACCTGGAAGAGCTTGTACCTATGACCCGGCAAAGACAATGCCATTATGCCGTATTCCGGCAGGAACAGAAATTTAAAGGCGCTCCTGCGGACTACGGCTGGGAGGTTTTCCTGGAGACGGACGGGTATGTGGTCTACCGGGATACGGAGGTAGAGCTGATCATCCCGGAAGAGGCGGTTCAGTCGTTAAAATAGGTCAGGGCATAAATCAGGCGCTCCGCCATCCGCTCCCTGCCCGCCGCATTCAGGTGGATGTTGTCCGTCAGGTACTGGGGGGCATCGTCTTCATTGATGGTGCCATAAAGGTTGTCCACGTATGTGACCCCTCTGTCCACACAGGATTTGTACTGCATCACGGAATAAGTGGACAGGAAGTGCTGGTTGCCGTAGATCTTAATGTCGCTGCTGATATATTCCCCGTTATCATCCACGCCAAAAGCATAGGCAGGCGACATGACAATGATACGTATATGGGGGAAATTATTTTGCAGCAGCTCAATACTTGCTTCCATATTTCCCGTAAATGTCTGAATGTCTGTGGGATTGTCGTCGCTGTACATGCCATGTCCGAGAAGATAATCTGTGCCATCGTACATATAGACGACCACATCTACGGTGTTCATATCGATATTAGATAGCGTCTCATAGACGTATTCCGCCTCCGGAGGGGTATCCGCCCCCAGGTTTTCCATGGCGTCCGCATAATAATAATCGGTCGCATCTGTGACGGTCAGGACAGTGAGCCAGTAGGGGGTATAGGCATCCAGCGGCTGCAGGTCTGCCCGGTAATGAAGGCGCACACATGCCATATAGCTGCCAGAGATCCCACAGTTTATGACATTGGCCCCGGTGCGCTCCGCCACGATATTGGCGAGTCCGTCAGGAGAATCCTTGGAATCGGTCAGCGGAGAATTTCCCAGCATCAATATAGTCAGGTCTTTTCCTGTCTCTGTGGCCAGCAGGTTTCCCTGGGAGTCCAGCACAGGCAGGTACATGTCGAAGGTATTGTCATAAGTACCCTCCCCGTCGCTGAAGATCTCTTCCTGCGAGATAAAATCACTTAAATTGGTGAGCCGGACGATCAAAACGACGAGGACGGCGACCACGACGATTAACAGGGCCACATGCGTGGCGATAAAGGGAATTTTTTTCCTGTTTTTCTCATCCTCATCGTTTTCCTCTGAAGAGTCTGGTTCTTCCGGCTCCTCCGTATCCTCCCAGGATAGATCCTCCTGATCTTCTTCTGACAGGAAATCCTCCTGATTTTGGGAAGGCTGGCCTGCGGCGCCGGGAGCGTCAATGTCCTCCGCCTCCAGGTCGATAATGTGGATATCGGGAATGGATTGAGAAACAGGGCGCCCAGAGCCCTGTGAAGATTCGGAATGTTTTTTCATGTACCCTCTCATTCTGCCGTCAATACGGCATTTTCTGTGCGCTTAGTATAGTTGGCGCCGTTTTGGCATTTCTATTTTACTATTATAAATGAGGAAAGTCCATATTATGAAGTGGATTTAAAAAGATTTTAAGCAAATTTAAGGTAATTTAAGAAGTTCCCCCAAAACGCCCATATATGGAAGGAAAAATTTAAAAAATTATGAAGATGCCCTGTTCCTGCTTGAAGTATGCCGTGCCAGATGCTATAATGTTACAAAAATGTTAAATTGGGATTCGTTTGTTTGAAAATATCCGGCGGTATGCCGGAGGATGTGACGGAAGGAAAGGGAACCGGATGAAAAAACTGTTCAACCGAGGCAGGAAACCGAAGCAGGATTGGGAGGAGTACGAGGAGGGCGCCTTTAACTGGGACGAACCGGAAGAATTTTATGAAGGGGACGGTCGTGACGCCGATGATTTTGCGGAGGAAGAGTATACTTTAGAAGAATACATGGAGGAAGCTGCGGAGGAGCGCACAGCGGAAGAATACGAGGAAGAGCCAGCGGAAGAGTACAGGTCGGAAGAGTACGAGGGAGAGCCCGAGGAGGAGTATAAGGCGGAAGAGTACAGGTCAGAAGAGTACGAGGGAGAGCCTGAGGAAGAGTACAGGTCGGAAGAGTACGAGGGAGAGCCCGAGGAGGAGTATAAGGCGGAAGAGTACAGGTCAGAAGAGTACGAGGGAGAGCCTGAGGAAGAGTACAGGTCGGAAGAGTACGAGGGAGAGCCCGAGGAGGAGTATAAGGCGGAAGAGTACAGGTCAGAAGAGT
>CANPYT010000064.1 GCA_947588705.1 uncultured Acetatifactor sp.
CCGCTTTCGCCGCCTGGATCACTTCCTCCAACGTGGCGTCCTGCCTGGCGAACCGGATGTTTGCCAGGATCGTCCCGGAGAACAGGAAGGTTTCCTGAAGCACCACGCCGATCTGGGAATGCAGGCACTCCATCTTGATATCCCGGATGTCCACGCCGTCGATGGTGATCCTTCCCTGGTCCACATCGTAAAGCCGCATGATCAGGTTGATCAGGGTGGATTTTCCCGCCCCGGACGCCCCCACCAGGCCGATCATCTCCCCGGGCTTCACGTCAAAAGTAATATTTTCCAAAACCGGCTCATAGGTCTGATAGCCGAAAGACACCTTTTCAAAGGTAAAGGCGCCCTGGATGGGAAATTCTCTGCTGTCCGCCTTATCCGTCAGCCTCGGCTCCTCGTCCAGCACATCGTATATCCGGTTCAGGCTGGTGATCATCTGCATCACCGACCGGGGAAGGTGGGTCATCCAGCCCAAAGGCCCGAACAGGTAGCCGCAGTAAGTGATATACTGCACCAGCCCGCCTATGGTCATGCTGCCGTTAAGCACCCCCGCTCCGCCGAAAGATACCGCGATATAGGTCCCGCAGCCCATGAGGAAAGTCAAAATCGGGAAAAACACCGCCCAGAAAGTCTCGTTTTTTGTGTTGATAGCGGCAAATTCCCTGGTCTTCTTTTGAAAACGCTCGGCCTCCCGCTCCTCCTTCCCGAAGGACTTCACCACCCGGATACCGGAAATAATGTCCTGCAGGCTGCTGTTCATGTCATCGGATTTCAGCCATTGTCTGTGATAGATCACGCGGATCCTGTGCCAGAACATTTTTGAGATCACAAACACCAGGACGATAAACACCATGGAGAGGAGGGTCATCTTCCAGCTGATCACAAACATCACGATCAGCGAGACCGTCATGGTGAGCAGTGTTGAAAACATATCGCCGAAAACCTCTTCCATAAAGGTACGGATCTGCCGCGTGTCATAAGCCACCCGGTTCATCAGCTCTCCGGGTTTTCGGTTGTTGATAAAGGAAAGGGAAAGGGTCTGTATCTTATAGTACAGCTTCTTTCTCAGCGTCATGCTCAAGGAGGCCCCCAGCTTGGAGCACTGCCATACCCTGGCCACAAGCAGCAGGATCCTGCCCACCAATATGCCAAAGGTAATGCCCACAAACAGCCAGAGATCCCTCCAAGTGCCCTGCCCCGAATAGAGCGCGTTATCAATAAAATTCCTCTGGATCATGGGGCTGACCAGGTCCGCCACAGTCACCAGCCCCATCAACAGGGAGATCAGGAGCAGCTTCCCGATATATCCGCCGCAGAGCATAAGAAATTTCCGCAGCACATCCGCCTTGCCCTCGCAGTAGGGGCACCTCCTGGTGCCGGGGAGGGCCCTCCCGCATTTTTCGCAGTATTGCTCATATTCCATACTGGTTATCCGATCCTGCTCCCCGGGCTGCCTCCCCTCCGCCATGGCGTTGATGATGGTCTGGGCCCCTCTGGTCAGATAGGAGACCCTGATAATATGCCGCATGGAAAACCGTGCGGCGCAGATCTCCCTTTTATCCCCGGTGATCACAGTGACAATGCCGCTGTGCACCTGGTTTTCACATTTGATTTTTTCACAGTCTGCCAGCAGGAAGGACGCCGTCACCTCCTGTTCATTCAGCACCAGGAACCGTTTTTCCGTCACCGCCAGCCAGATCTGTTCCGTATAGGCTTCTTTCGCCAGCCTGCTCCTGTTGTCATACCACAGGTCCACGGGAACGCAGTACCAGAGGGTTTCCCCCTGTTCCAGCTGCAGCGCCCGGATCTGCGGTGGTGTCAGGTCATATAAAAGTTTCATATTCTTTTTCCTCTTGTGCGCTTTGTGCGCACGTCAAATCCATATCCAAAAGCCGGCTCCCGCTTCCTTTGGGAAAGCGCAATTTACATAATTTACATAAAGAGATCCAGCTTTTTCCGTTCCGTCACGCTTAACTTGTAAAAATCCGGGATCTCATAGCGGTTCCCGTCGATATCAGTCACCATCAGCCTAGACTCCCCCAGAAGGACCACCGCGTCGCCGCTCATTCTCGTGGTAAAACGGCAGGCCCCAAAGCTGGTCGTCACATTCCAGTAGGCATAGCCGTACTCATCCTTCACATCCAGCACCTTTGTGATCACCGGCATGAAATAACGCAGCTTTATCTGCTCCCGGATCATATCCTGCTGGTCTTTGTCCAGCTGGGACAGCTTTTCGATCATGCCGATCTCCCTGGCCTTTTCATCCGCCTCCCGGATGGAGATATACTCCTCCGGCTCCGTCAGGGGGAACGTCAGATACACGCCGACCCGGGCATATTCCTTCTCCCCGCACCGCAGCGCCACAAAACCGCCATCCGTCCGGCGGAATACCGCGTTTTCCTTTGTCAGGAACCGCATTTCCAGCAACTCCTCGGATTCCTTCCTCAGCGCTTCCTCGTCAAACTCCTGTAAGTCCAAAAGATCCTGTGTCCTGTTTTCCTGTTCCATAAATATCCTCTCTTCCCGCCGCCCCCGCGGACGGCGTTCCCTGCTTCTTCCTCTTACTCGATCCCTCTCATGGCCAGCGCCTTTGTCTGCAGTTCGCTCAACTTATAAAAAGTTCCCTTCTTCGCCAGCAGCTCCTCATGCGTACCGGTCTCTGTGATCCTGCCTTCATCCAGCACGATCAGATGGGTGGCGTTTCGCAGCGTGGAGAGCCTGTGGGCGATGGAAAGCACCGTCCGGCCCTTTTCCAGCCGTTCCAGAGACCTCTGGATGGCAAGCTCCGTCTCCGTGTCCACCGCCGACGTGGCCTCGTCCAGGATCAGGATCTTCGGATCCGCCAAAATGGCCCTGGCAATAGAGATCCTCTGTTTTTCCCCTCCTGACAGGGATCTGCTGGACGAGCCCAGGATCGTATCATATCCTTCCGGCATCCGGCAGATAAAATCGTGGGCGTTTGCCTGAACCGCCGCCCGGATGATCTCTTCCCTGGTGGCCTCCGGCCTTGCGTAGGCAATATTCTCCGCCACGGTTCCCATGAAGATATATGTCTCCTGGGACACCATGGCCACATTTTTCCGAAGCTCCCGGAATCCGTACTGCTTTACGTTGATGCCGTCCACCAGCACCTCTCCCTCCTCCGCGTCATACAGGCGGGAGATCAGGTTCACCAGCGTAGACTTTCCCGAGCCGGACCGGCCCACAATGCCGAACACCTCTCCCGCGTCCACGTGAAAGCTCACATCTTTCAGGATGGGCTTGTGCGCGTCGTAGCTGAAGGTCACGTTCCTCAGCTCGATCTCTCCCCGCAGGCTCTCCGGACGCAGGGGGTCTACCGTCTCCCTGACCTCCGGCACCGCGTCAATGATCTCAAACATACGCTGGGCGCAGTTCATGCAGTTGGTGTACCAGCGGAAGATCCGGGACATAAATTCCAGGGGGCCTTTCAGCTGCCCCACATATCCGGAAAAGGTCAGGAGCAGGCCCACTTCCACCGAAGCGCCGCTGATGATCAGCGCACCGCCCACTGCCCACACCAGAAAGCTGAGCATTTCCTCCACCGTCCAGTACAGGGTGGAAAACTTGTTGTCGTACCGCACCAGGTCAAGCTCCGCGCCCCGCACTTTTTCGTTGTTCTTTGTGAAACGGCTCATCTCCTGCTCTTCCTGGCCGAAAGCCTTGACCACCCTGGCCCCGGTAAAATTCTCGTTCATCTGGGCATTCAGGCGTCTGTTGGCCCGATGCCTCTTGCCGTAATAATGCCAGAGGTGCGGCATCATATGGAAGCTCATCGCCACCAGCACCGGCATAAAGAGAATGGACACCAGCGCCAGAAGCGGGTTCAGGCAGAACATGATGGCACAGGTCGCCGCAAGCCGTCCTATGTTGATGAAGAAATAAGGAATACCGTCAATAAAAAAGCTGGAGATCTCCTCCGCATCGTCGGAGACCCGGGTCATCAGGCCGCCGGTCTGCCGCCTGGAATAAAAGCTGATGGAAAGCCTGCCCATGGCGGCGAACACCTGGCTTTTCAGCTTTGCCACCACCTGAGGGGCGATCCTGGCCGTGAGCACCCCCTGCAGGATACCGATCCCCTGCACCGTGACCTTTGCCAGTATCATAGCGGCCACCAGCATTCCCAGCGCCGTCAGGAAACGCCCCGCGGGAAGCCCCAGCAGCCTCAGGAAATCTTCGTCCCTGGACAGCACCCTGTCATAGAGGACGGTCCCGCTCAGGTACGGCCAGATCAGGTCCAGCACCGCCGTTCCCACATAACATAAGATCATCACCGCCAGCGACGCCTTATATGGCTTGAAATAAGACATCACCCGCAGCAGTATAGACTTTCTGTCCATACATTTCGGGCAGACTTTGCGCTCCTGGTCCGGGTATATCATACCGCATTTCGGACAGCATTCCCGCCCTTTCTTCACGTCCAGGTCCTCCGGCTGGATCTCCTCGCCTTTTTTGATCTTTTCCGACAATCTGCAGAGACGCAGGAATGTCTCCAGGCGGGTGTTGGAGAAATGGCACAGCTTCCGGTCCGCGCCGTCCACAACGGCCATCAGCACTCCCGTTCCCACTTCCCGGATGACCTCCAGCCCTCCCACCCGGGAGAGCTCAAAGATCTGCAGGGCCGGCTCCTCCAAGAGAAGCGCGTCCTCCTGGATCTGCCAGCCGGAATACCCGCCAAAGCGATACTCCGTCTTCTCCCGGTAGGGGTAGGCGGCATAGATCAGCTGCTTTCCCGTCAGCGCCACGATGGAGTCGGCAAAACGATATTCCGCATCAAAATCCGCCACCGCGGAAAAGATGATGTCTTTTTCCTCTATGCCATGCTTTTGGAGCAGGCTGACAAAACTTTTTGGTAATTTCATACGAACCTCCATTCCGCCTTGCGGCGGCACATATCGCCTTCCGTTGGGTCCCGATAGAAAAATGGCTCGTTGTCGCGGCGTTCGCCGGGTGCGCCCGCTAGCGGTCGCGGCCGGCTCGCTGCTCGCGCAAAAAAAGCCCCTGCTTCCGAGAAAGCGGGGGCTAAACCATCCTGTTATTGTTATGTAATATGATACAATATCAGGGAATATACCTGCCATCTATCGGGAGACAAATACAAGAATTCTTTAATTGTGTTCCATAAATTCTTCTTTTGGTCATTTTCTTTGCCTCCTTTCCTTATTTTTTGACCGATTTTCAGTATAACGGCATTTCCATATGTTGTCAACCCCTTTTTTTCGTAACAGTTCAGCCCCTTTTTTTCGTAACAGTTCAGCCGGTTGCCGTGTTCAGAGGAAAATCGTGCTCGCACGAATTTTCCTCTGGATGCGGCGGCTGAGGCTGCGCTAACGCACTACCCGGAGCTGTACGCCATCCTCGCTTCAGCCCTCGCCAAACACCCAGATATGCTTGATCTGGCCGCCGATCTCCGTATAGGGCCAGGCTTTTCGGCTCCGGGCCACGCAGTTGGGGTCATTCAGCAGAAAACCTTCATCCGTATACCCGTAAACCACCAAAAAATGTCCTCCCACCGTGAAATCTCCCGGGCCCATGGAGCAGATGATAAGCTTTCCGTCATCCAGCGCCTGCCTCATCACCGTCTCGTTTTTCTCCGGCTGTTCCACAGAAATCCCATAAAGCGGCGGCACATCTTCCATCAAAAGCCACGCTGTCCCGGTACCGGATATATAATACCCTTCCCGCATACTGTACTCCGCTATCCTGTCCGGCATCAGCTCTTCCTTTCCCGTCAGGTAATACAGCACCATGGACAATGCTGTCGGGCCGCAGCCGGACAGCCCGACCACGCTGCCGTCTCCGTAAGAGGCATAACCCCAGCGCGGATCCCACTGAAGGAAAAGGGGATACGGCTGAGCCTTCTCTTCCTGAGTAAGCCCCTCCTCCAATACCGTTCCCCGTTTCTCAAGATACCCGGCCGCAAAATCCGCCATTTCCGGGTTGTTGGCCAGCGCCTCCAAAAGCTGCTCCGGATATTTCCTGTAATCTTCCGCCACCGAAGCGATCTGTTCGCTGTCCTCCCCCAATTCCCGCAGCCGTTTCAATATTTCCTGCAGGTCCCGCTCTTTGGGCTTCTCCACCCATTCCAGCCCCCATTGTTCCGCATACCCTGTAATGCCCGTCTCCTCGTTCTCGGCCGGCTCCGCCGCCACAGGAACGTCATCCTCACGGGAAAGCTTTGAATCCTCCGCTACAGCTGCCATCCTGCTCTGGAGCCGGCCCAGGCCATCGTTCAGCTCCCGGACCTGGCTGCGCAGCTGCACCAGCAGTATCCCGTTTATCAGGGCCAAAACCCAGGGAAGCACGTTCCAGAAAGTGCGCCGCTTCCCCGGCCTATGTCCTGGCCCCCAGCCGTTTCCGGCGCCTCTTTGCGTTCTTTCCATATCTCTCATTTGCAGCCTGTTTTTTCTGTTGTTCTCCATCTTCTCTCTCACTCTGCCGTTTAATAAGCTTTCCCCACTGAAGAAATTCCCCCGCTTATAAAGCTTTTCCCGCCTCACCTGTCTTACAGATCCTTCTTTTCCCTGGGGGCAGGGATCCGGGGCCTCCCGCAGCTTGCTGCCGGGCCTCCTGCCGTCAACGCGTCCATGATACACGGAAAATGTATCATGGATGCATCCGTTTTGTCTCAAGATAAAAAAAGCCCTGACACATGGCCGAGGCAAACGATGCGCAAGGCCATGCGTCAGGGCAAAAACAGCCCGAAAATTCCTTGTGATCCTTCCAGCCATATGTCCGAAAGGATTTTTCTCAAGATGCGCAACCGTTCAAAATCACACCAGGCGCACCGTCTCCCTGGCGATCGCCAATTCCTCGTTGGTGGGGATTACCATCACCTTGGTTTTGCTGTCGGGAGTGGAGATCACGATATCCTCGCCCCGCTTATGGTTTGCCTCCTGATCCAGCGAAACGCCCAGGTATCCCAGGTACTCACAGACAGAAGTGCGCACCAGGGCCGCATTTTCGCCTACGCCCGCCGTAAAGCAGACCACATCCACCCCGTTCATGGCCGCCGTATACGCGCCGATGTACTTTGCCACCCGGTAGGCAAATGTCCTGATCGTGCGGACGGCATTGGCATCCCCTCTGTTATAGCCGTCCTCCAGGTCGCGGAAATCCGAGGAAAGATTATCGGAGAGGCCCAGTACGCCGGACTTCTTGTTGAGTATGTTCATGATCTCGTCAATGTTTTTGCCCTCTTTGTGGGCGATGAACTCGATAATGGCAGGGTCGATATCGCCGGAACGGGTTCCCATGATCAGCCCTTCCAGAGGAGTGAGCCCCATGGAGGTGTCAACGCACTTGCCGTTTTTCACCGCAGAGACGCTGGCTCCGTTTCCAAGATGGCATACGATGATCTTCAGGTCCTCATATTTCCTGCCAAGCACTTCCGCCGCCCTCTTAGACACATAGGAATGGCTGGTGCCATGGAAGCCGTAGCGCCTGATCTTATAGTTCTTATAATACTCATAGGGAAGGCCATACATATACGCTTCTTCCGGCATCGTCTGGTGAAAGGCGGTATCGAACACCGCCACCATGGGCGTCGCGGGCATCAGCTTCCTGCATGCGTTGATGCCGATCAGGTTTGCCGGATTGTGAAGGGGCGCAAGGTCGTTACACTCCTCCACCGCTTTCAGCACCTTGTCATCGATAACCACTGATTCCGAGAATTTCTCTCCCCCGTGCACTACCCGGTGCCCAACCGCCCCGATCTCGTCCAGGCTCTTCACCACACCTGTCTTTGGATTCGTCAGCGCCTCCAGCACCAGACGAATTGCTTCCGTGTGGTCGGGCATGGGGGTCTCGTTTTTCTCCTTCTCCCCGCCCTCGGGCGCATAGGTGATCATGCTCCCCTCAATGCCGATCCGCTCGCAAAGACCCTTTGCCAGGCATTTCTCCGACTCGGAATCGATAAGCTGAAACTTCAGGGAGGAACTGCCGCAGTTGATGACCAATACTTTCATAGTTATATCTTTTACCTCCATTTCCGCGCTGTTCTCTGCGCATAAAAAGTTTGTGCCGGAAATTTATGCCAGGCTTATACCAGCTGGGCCTGCACCGCCGTCAGCGCCACCACGCCGACGATATCTTCCCAGGAACATCCTCTTGACAGGTCGTTTACGGGTTTCGCGATCCCCTGAAGCATGGGGCCGTATGCCTCGGCTCCGCCCAGCCTCTGTACCAGCTTATATCCGATATTTCCGGCGTCCAGGTTCGGGAAGATCAGCACATTTGCCTTGCCGGCCACGGTACTGCCGGGAGCCTTGGTCTTTGCCACGCTGGGCACCAGGGCCGCATCCGGCTGCAGCTCGCCGTCGATCGTCAGATGAGGATACTGCTCCTGTGCGATCCGGGTCGCCTCCACCACCTTATCCACCAGCTCATGTTTTGCGCTTCCCTTGGTGGAATGGCTCAGCATGGCGATCACAGGCTTGGGGCCGATCAGCGCCTTGAAACTCCTGGAAGAAGAATCGGCAATCGCCGCCAGATCCTCCGCGGAGGGATCCTGGTTCAGCCCGCAGTCCGCAAACAGGAACGCACCGTTTTCCCCCATCTCCTTAAACTGCGTATCCATCACAAAAAACGCGGAGACCAGCTTCACGCCGGGGGCCGTCTTTAAGATCTGCAGGGCCGGGCGGAGCGTATCTGCGGTGGAATGGCAGGCGCCCGCCACCATGCCGTCCGCGTCGTTGGCCTTCACCATGACAATGCCGAAGGTCAGGTAATCGCTCAGCAGGATCTCCCGTGCCCTTTCCTCGGTCATTCCTTTGTTCTTCCTGGTCTCATACAAAAGTTCAACATACTCGTCCAGCTTCGGCGTAGCGGAAGGATCGACCACCTTCAGCCCCGACAGGTCCACCTCCAGCCAGCCGGCGCCATCCATGATCTTCTCCTCGTTGCCGATCATAATGATATCCGCGATCCCTTCCTCCATGATTTTGGCCGCGGCCAGCAAAGTCCTTTTATCGTTGGACTCAGGCAATACGATCGTCTTCTTATCCAGCCGTGCCCTTTCCTTGATCATGTCAATATACGACATATCCCATTCTCCTTTCCGGCGGTCTCCCGCATCCCAATCGTTAAATTTTTTGTGACAGTTCAGCCGGTTGCCGTGTCCAGAGGAAAATCGTGCCCGCGCGATTTTTACACGAATTTTACTCTGGATACGGCAGCCGAAGAAGCGCCATTTGATGTGCAAAGGCTGGCGCACAGCGCCGGATAGTGCGGCTGCGCGGCTTTGCGAATGGCGCGGGCTGAACTGTCACAATTTTTTCACCTTTGCCAGAATTTTACTTAACAAACGGCGTTGTTTATATTATACTAAAGATAAGGACAAGGCACAAGGGAAAATATGCGTTAATTTGTATATTTGTAACAGTTCAGCCGGTTGGCATGTCCGGAGGGAAATCGTGCCCGCACGATTTTTACACGAATTTTGCTCTGGATACGGCGGCCGAGGAAGCGCCATTTGATATTTATTAACGTTTTTTCGTTACTTATTGGTAATCGGGAAGGAGACGCCTATGAAGGTCAACGGAATCATTGCAGAGTACAACCCATTTCACAACGGCCATAGATACCAGCTTAGGGAATCCCTGCGCCGCACGGAGGCAAAGTATACCGTGATCGTCATGAGCGGCGATTTTGTGCAGCGCGGGGCGCCCGCCCTGACGGACAAATACGGGAGAGCGGAGATGGCCCTCCGCTGCGGCGCCGACCTGGTGCTGGAGCTGCCTGCCCTTTACGCCACCGCCAGCGCGGAATATTTTGCCGCGGGCGCGGTGACGCTGCTGGACCGGCTTGGCGTGGTCACGGATGTCTGCTTCGGCAGCGAGTGCGGCGATGCGGCCCTGCTGCGCCAGATCGCGGAGATCCTGGTGGAAGAGCCAAAAGCCTATTCCCTTTCTCTCAAACATTACCTGCGCCAGGGCCTCTCCTATCCCAATGCCCGTAATGAGGCCCTGATACAGAATTATCCCTTCCTTGGGGCCCACAAGAGCATTTTTTCCTCCCCGAACAATATCCTGGGGATCGAGTACATAAAGGCCATCCTGCGGAACGGCAGTTCCCTGAATCCTGTCACCGTCCGGCGCACAGGAACAGGCTACCACAGCCACCTCCCCGAGGATGACCAATGCTCCGCGCTGGCGATCCGCCAGGCGCTCTATTCCGGCGCGGACAGCAGCTTCCTGAAGCACAATATGCCGGAGGAGGCCGCTGAGATCCTGGCGAAACGGCTGTCCAGGACGGGCCCGGCCCGCAGCAACGACTTTTCCGATATCCTGTATTACAAGCTGGTGATGAACCGGGATAAGGGATATGAAAAATACCTGGATGTGTCGGGGGACCTGTCCGACAGGATCCTGTCCTGCCTGGACAAATACAGAAACTTCGACAGCTTCTGTGACCTGCTGAAGACCAAAGATATGACATATACCCGCATCAGCCGCTGTATGCTCCATATTATGCTGGGTATCAAAAAAACCGACATGGAGAAGGCAAGGGTCCTGGGAACGGCTCTTTACGCCCGGGTACTGGGCTTCCGGAGATCGGCCGCCCCGCTCCTGAACGCGATCAAGGGCAGCTCCTCCATCCCGCTGGTAACGAAGCTGGCGGACGCCGGGGAACAGCTGGACAAAGCCGCTCTCGAAATGCTCCGCCAGGATATCCGCATCAGCCAGCTCTACAGCGGCATGGCCGCCCGGCGGGCTGACATGGATCCCGACAATGAGATCGCGACACCCATGGTGATCATTTGACCGGCAGGCCCCAGACATGCCCTTAATTCTTAAAGCTATGTATGGGCGCCGGTATCCGGCCTCCTCTGTTCACGAACGCGTCGCAGGAGAAGGGATTCACAGGCATGACAGGCGCGTATCCCAAAAGCCCTCCGAACTCCACGGTCTCTCCCACGCCCTTCCCGACCACAGGGATCAGGCGCACCGCCGTGGTCTTCTGATTTACCATGCCGATGGCCATCTCGTCCGCGATGATCCCGGAGATCGTGGTCGCCTTGGTGTCGCCGGGGATCGCGATCATATCCAGCCCCACGGAACAGACACAGGTCATGGCCTCCAGCTTTTCCAGCGAAAGCGCACCGGCTTTCACCGCATCTATCATGCCCTGGTCTTCGCTGACGGGAATGAACGCGCCGCTCAGGCCCCCCACATAGGAAGAGGCCATCACGCCGCCCTTCTTCACCTGGTCGTTCAAAAGCGCCAGAGCCGCTGTGGTGCCGGGGGCACCCGCCCGTTCCAGGCCGATCTCACAGAGGATGTCCGCCACGCTGTCCCCCACCGCCGGGGTGGGCGCCAGGGAAAGGTCTACGATGCCAAATGGCACATCCAGCAGCCTGGAGGCTTCCTTCGCCACAAGCTGCCCCACCCTTGTCACCTTAAACGCCGTCTTCTTGATGGTCTCGCACAGCACTTCAAAATTTTCCCCGCGGACCTGCTCCAGGGCAGTCTTTACCACCCCCGGCCCGCTGACTCCCACGTTGATGACTTTGTCCGCTTCCGTGACGCCGTGGAACGCTCCCGCCATAAAGGGGTTATCGTCCGGGGCGTTGCAGAACGCCACAAGCTTCGCGCAGCCCAGGGAATCATTCTCCTTTGTGCGTTCCGCCGTCTCCCGTATGATCTCGCCCATGAGCTTCACCGCGTCCATATTGATCCCGGTCCGGGTAGAGCCAAGGTTCACGGAGCTGCACACCCGTTCCGTAGCGGACAGCGCCAGCGGGATGGAACGGATCAGCAATTCGTCCGCCGGAGTCATCCCCTTGCACACCAGGGCGGAATAACCGCCGATAAAGTTCACGTCCACTTCCTTTGCCACCTGGTCCAGGGTCATCGCAATGGAAGCAAAATCTTCTATCGTCTTACAGGCTGCTCCCCCCACCAGCGCCACAGGCGTCAGCGAGATCCTTTTGTTCACGATCGGGATGCCGTACTCCCGCGAGATCTTCTCCCCGGTCTTCACAAGATCCTTTGCGGCGTCATAGACCTTCCGATAGATCTTTTCCTTTAATCGCTCCAGATCGGAATCGATACAGTCAAGCAGACTGATGCCCAGCGTAATCGTGCGGACATCCAGATTCTCCTCCTCGATCATCTTGTTGGTCTCCGCCACTTCAAACAAATTGATCATATCCGTCCTCTCCTTCTCCCATTCTGCGGCCCGCTTCACCCGGGGTCAGATCCTGTGCATCTTGTCGAAGATCTCTTCCTTCTGGCATTTGATCACGACGCCGATCTCTTCTCCCAGGGCCGCCAGCTCGTCTGCCATATCGCCGAACTGCCGGCTCGTGCCCGCCGTATCCACGATCATCATCATATTGAAATATTCCTGCACGATGGTCTGGGAGATATCCAGGATGTTGATATCGTTATCCGCCAGATATGTACAGACCTTTGCGATGATGCCAACAGTATCCTTTCCTACCACGGTAATGATTGTCTTATCCACATTTCCCTCCATTTCTGCGACTTTACGCACGTCTGAAACCTTTTCTTCTATCCTGCCTGCCGCCCGAAGCGGCGCCATGCCCTTTACGCGATCTGGACCACAGGCGATATCTCGCTCCGCTTTGCCACCCGGATATCAAAATCCCCCGCCTTGTAAGGATTGTCGCCCATGGCGATCTCCATCCGGACCGACTCATAGGCCAGTTCCGGCAGATTGTTCTCTTTGCTGAGGTGCCCCAGGAGGACTGTCTGCAATCCGTCATGGAGGACACGGCACAAAAGCCTGCCCGAATTTTCGTTGGAGAGATGCCCCCTGTCCCCCAGGATCCTCTGTTTCAGGTAATAGGGATAAGGGCCGACCTGCAGCATATTCACATCATGGTTCGCCTCCAGCAGCAGGGCGTCCATCCCTTTCAGGCATTCCACCGTATAATCGTTGTACACCCCCAGATCCGTACAAATGGCCACTTTCTTCTTTCCATAGGAGATCCGGTATCCCACCGGCTGGGCCGCATCGTGCGAGATGCGCATAGGGTCGATGACAAGATCCTTCAGCGTCATCTTCCTGTCTTCCTGCACCGGATGGAACAGTTCCGGGTCCAGGTCCCTGAGCCCTGGATTCTCCCTCAGGGCGGCGATGGTCCCGGCTGTCGCATAGACCGGGATCCCGTACTTCCGGGAGATCACCCCAAGACCGCTTATGTGGTCCGCGTGTTCATGGGTGATCAAAATGCCGTCGATATCATGCCCCGTCAGGCCCAGTTCCCTAAGGCCGCTCTCTGTCCGCTTCCCGCTGATCCCCACATCCACCAGCAGATGGGTCGCTTCGGATCCCACATAAACACAGTTTCCGCTGCTCCCGCTGGCTATACTGCATAATCTCATTTTTTCTCCATTCCCGCGCTGTCTCCCGCACATGGCCGATCCGCGCCGGCTCCCGTGCCAAGCCTTTCCCCAGCCGCCGTCAGCTTTTTTCTTCCCAGTAAATGTCGATCACATCGCCGCTGTTCAGCGGCTCCATGTACTCCGCGTTCCTGCCGTTCAGCAGAGTCACGATCCCCCGGCCTCCCGAGGCGTTCAGGTCAAAATCGATAAAGGAGAACACATCCACAAATACATAGCTGCTCTTTCCCTTTAATGTCACGGGAAGCCTGTTCACCATGACGGACAGCTCTATGGCGCCCTGGGCCGCCATATCGGCATCCTGCCCGGTTCCCGCCGGGGCGCCGTCCCAAAGTTCCCGGCCTGCCCCGGAAAAGGTACCGCCCGCCGCGCCACGGCCTGTTCCGGAAAAGGCGTTCCCTGCGCCCTCACTGGCGGCAGTTCCGGCCTCGGCCGCATCTCCCGCGGCATCGGCGGCCGCCCGGAGCACGGCGTTTTCCGCCGCTTCCCGCTCCGCCCTCTCAGCCGCCTCCCGGGCCGCGGCTTTCGCCGCCCTGCGGGCCTCCGCCTCCTCTTCCGTCTCATCCTCCAGATCCGCATATGTGAGCACCGCATTCACATCCCAGGTCAGCGTAAAGTTCTCATAAACCCTGGTCTCCGGTTTCGCGGGAGTATCGTTTACAAGGATGCTCCCGCCCAAAGGCACATCCATAAATTCCGCGATTTCCCGCACCGTATAGAAATTCTGCACCTGTATATCGTCGTTTTCCCGGATCCGGTAATATTCGTTCTCCAGGTTCCCGTTCACCGACGCGGTCTTTGGCAGATCGATCCGAGTGCCGTTCACCACCACATGGAGCCGCTGATCCAGCTCAGACAGCCTGCCAAGCTCCAGAGACGCCGGATCCCCCGCCGTGGAGGGCGTCACATCCACCCGGTCCCCATTGTGCACCTGGGTGTAGATATCCGCCGGATCCCCGTTCAGGCGGATCAGCGCCGCCTCCCCCTGGACCCCTCTCACGATCCGGCTTTTGCCGTTCACCACAAAGGTCAGCGCCTGCCCCCTCTTGGGGAAGAGATCCTCGTTGGAGAAATCAGACTGCACCGCCGCGTCCGCCACAGACAGCCTGCCGTTGTCGTAAAGCTTTACCCGTTTGCCGTTAAAGTCCACAAAGATAAAGTTGTTGCTCTGTTCGTAATAGCTCAGGCAAATGCCGATGGGCGTCACCATCAGCGAATCCCGGCGCGGATTTTCGATCTCAAACTCAATGCTCTGCATGACCTCGGAGCCCCGGATGGCCACACGCTCCTTTACGATCCCGAGCTCCTGGGCCAGATGCTCCGTATAGCCCGGGATCATACCGCCGCCGCCTACCACGAACACGGCGCTGACCGCCTTGTCCCCGTTCAGCTCCCGGATACAGTCCGCCACCAGCTTTGTCATCTCCTGTACCTTGCCCTCAAGGATCTCCTCCACTTCCCGGGCGGTTATCACCTGCGTCAGGCCCATGATATCCTGATACTCCACAGACTCCCGCTCCCCGGCCTGACGCTTGATGCGCTCCGCCGTATCAAAGTCCACCAGACAATGCTGTACCAGGATGTCTGTCAGGCTGTCTCCCGCCACAGGGATCATGCCGTAGGCGGTAATGGCCCCGTCACGGGTGATGGAGATATCGCTGGTCCCCGCGCCCACATCCACCAGCGCCATGTTCAGCATCCGGAACTTTTCCGGGATCGCCACCTGAATGGCCGCTATTGGCTCCAGCGTCAGGTTCGCCACATGCAGCCCGGCGCTTTCCACCGCCTTGTACAGCCCGTCCACCACGTCATCCGGCAAGAAAGTAGCGATCAGGTCCACTGCCATGTTCCTGACCTTGTGGCCCTCCAGGTTTCCGATCTGGTAGCCGTTCATATAATATCGCATGGGCGTATATCCCACACAGTAGAATTTCATCTCCGAATCATTGATCTTCTGAAATTCCTCGTAAGCCTGTTCCACCCCCAACGTGGACAGCGAGTAAATATCTTCCTCGCTGACCTCGTGGTCCTCCTCAAAATCCTGCTCTACATGGGTAGTGACCGTGCGCAGCACACGCCCTGCCGCGGCGATGCACACCTCCGTCAGCTTCCGGTTCAGATCCTCCTCCAGCTGTTCCTTTACAAAGCGGATCGTTTCTCCTACCTTGCCGATGTCGTGGATCTGGCCGTCCAGCATGGAGCGGGTGTCGTGCTCCCGGATCCGCTGCCCCAGCACATGGAACTTGCCGCCGCCTAAATATCCCACCGTCCCCACAATGCTCCTTGTGCCAATATCCAGGCCAAACACCAGCTGGCCCTGTCCCTCTCTCACTCCTGCCATGTAAAAAGCCTCCAGTCTCCCGTCTGTCTGCATTTCCCGTTCCCAAGACCGCTTTCAGCCAAGTCTCGTAAACCCCTTTAACTTCTGATCTATCTGCCGCATAGTCTCCCGGAGATCGCCGCTGTTGTCTATGACAAAATCGCAGTTTTCCCGAAAAGCGTCCTCCTTAAGCTGCCGGGCCATGATCTGCGCCGTGCGCTGCGGGGTATATCCGCGCTCCCGCTGCAGCCGCCGCTTCCGCACCTCTTCCTCCGCATACACATACCAGAGCTCATCCACCAGCCTCCGGTATCCTGCCTCGATCAGAAGCGCCGCCTCCACGAAAAACAGCTCTGTCTCTCCCGCCGCCCTGGCCGCTTTCAGCCGCTCCAGCAAAAACTCCCGCACCGCCGGATGCACAATGGCGTTCACCTGCTCCAAAAGAGCGGGATCCCCGAACACCCTTTCCGCCATGCGCTTCCTGTCCAGACGGCCGTCGGAAGCGATACATGCCTCCCCTAACAATGCCTCCAGCCTGCGAAAACAGTCTGTCCCCGGTTCCTGCAGCTGCTCCGCCACCCGGTCCGCCAGGTAGATCTCGCATTTATAGTGTCCTCGAATGTAATTCAGCACCTCTGTCTTCCCGGCGCCCACGCCGCCAGTGATCCCTATAAACTTCATTTCCGCCCCCTGTGCGCCCGCCCTGACCTTCCCCTCCGCGTTTGCCCCGGATGCCGGGCCCGCCGCTTTTCCTACTTCGTCTCGTACCA
>CANPYT010000065.1 GCA_947588705.1 uncultured Acetatifactor sp.
TTCTTAGTGCTAAGTCGAATTTTGGAACTACTTCAACTTTTTCAAAGTCGTCGTCGTCTTCTTGACCTGGTACCCATGGGTTATGCTCTTCGTCTTCTTTATAGTGTGGCCAGTCTTCTTTATCTTCTGGGAATTTTTCTTTTCCGCGGCATTCTCCGCCAGATATTCCTTTCCGTAATGGCTGCCGATAAACTCCGCCGCCATCGCCTCCGCCTCCTCGGAGACCCGGGTGGAATCGGTACGAAGGTATGTGATCAGGCCCACGGTACCTTCTCCCTTGATGTCCACGCCCTCATAGAGCTGCTGCGCAAGGCGCATGGTCTTCTGGGTGGAAAAGTTCAGCACCTTGCTTGCCTCCTGCTGGAGCGTGGAGGTGGTAAAAGGCAGGGGCGGCTTCTTGGCCCGCTCCCCTTTCTTCACTTCCACGACGCGGTAATCGGCGCCCTCCAGGGATTCCGTGATCTCCCTCAGGCTGCCCTCGCTTTCGATGGACTGTTTCTCCGACACCGTCCCGTAATACCTTGCGGTAAGGGGCTTCTTCTCGCCCTCCACCTTCAGGTTCACGTCCAGCGTCCAGTATTCCTCCGGCACGAAGTTGTTGATCTCCTCCTCCCTGTCGCAGATGATACGGAGGGCCACCGACTGCACTCTTCCGGCGCTTAATCCCCGCTTGATCTTCGCCCATAACAGCGGCGAGATCCGATACCCCACCATACGGTCCAGGACCCGGCGGGCCTGCTGGGCGTCCACCAGGTTCATATTGATCTCCCGGGCATTCTTCAATGATTCCTTCACCGCGTTCTTCGTGATCTCGTTAAAGGTAATGCGGTAGACCTTTTTATCCTCCAGCTTCAGGGCGTGAAAAAGATGCCAGGAGATAGCCTCCCCCTCCCGGTCAGGGTCCGTCGCGAGATAGATCTTATCGGCCTTTTTCACCTCTTTGCGCAGGTTTGCCAGGATATCGCCTTTTCCCCGGATGGTAATATACCGGGGCTCATAGTCGTGCTCCACGTCGATCCCCAGCGTGCTCTTTGGCAGGTCACGCACATGGCCGTTGCTGGCCGCCACTTCATAGCTGGGCCCCAGGAATTTCTTGATGGTCTTGACCTTGGCGGGCGATTCCACGATCACAAGATATTTCGCCATTTTTTGCTTCCTTTCCCGTTTCTTCTATTATTATATATTGATATATTATGATACATGTTATTCTGCAGGATACTTCCATTCCTCTTCCGCGTAACTTCCGCGAAACAGAATCGTGAATCACTATACACCAATTTCATGGCAGACGCAAGTTTTTTTTACGGAACCTTCACGGGAAATTGTAACAGTGAAGTGAAAAGTTAACTTCCACTTCTAAGGGAAATTGTAACGGAAAAAAGAAAAATACCGGAAACCCAGGGGTAGGTTTCCGGCACCTCAAACTGTTCAGTCGAATAGGAAAGCAGCTGATAGGGGAATCGAACCCCTGTTTCCGCCGTGAGAGGGCGGCGTCTTAACCGCTTGACCAATCAGCCATCCGCAAGTACCGCACGAACGGTACTTGCTAATAATAATACATCCTTGCAAAAAAAGCAAGCACTTTTTTTAAAAAATAAAGCAAAAATTTGTAACTGCTCAGCCCGCGCCATTCGCAAAGCCGCGCTTACGCGCTTTCCGGCGCTGTGCGCCTGCCTTTGCTCATAAAAAAGTGCTCCCTCGGTTGCCGTATCCAGAGGGAAATTCGTGCGAGCACGATTTCCATCAAATCAGGCGGCTGGCTGAACTGTTACAAAAAATGGTAACAGCTTAGATCATATCAAAAATACTCAGCTGGTTGGACTCCGGAAGGTCTCCGAGGATGTTCAGGGAAACCAGCATGTCCACCACGGTCTTGGATACCTTGGTCCGCTGCCTGAAATCATCCCTGGACAGGAAGGGGCCGTCCTTGGCCGCCTCCACAATGGCATCCGCCGCCTTCTCGCCCAAACCCTCAATGCTGTTGATGGATGGCATCAGCTTGCCGTCCACGATCTGAAACGAACGGGACTGGGCCCGGAAGATATCTATGGGCGTAAATTCAAACCCTCTGGCGTACATTTCCTGGACCACCCTCATATCGCCGTAAGCCGCTTCCTCCTTGTTCGACAGCGGTTCCACGCCGCTGTCCCTGTTGGCAGACATGTCCATGCGCCGCTTATAGTCCGCCATGATGGCTTCCAGGTGCGCCTTCCCCTGGCACATCTGCTCATAGGAAAAAGCTTTGGCCCGGATGCTGAAAAAAGCGCCGTAATAGGCCAGGGGATAATGGATCTTGCAATAGGCGATGCGCCACGCCATCATCACGTAGGCGGCGGCATGGGCCTTGGGGAACATGTACTTTATCTTCTCACAGGACCAGATATACCAATCCGGCACATTGTGCTCCTTCATGTCCTTCTTCCATTCTTCCCATTTATCGCACTTCCCCTTTGCCACCGTTCCCTTTCGCACAGCCTCCATGATCTTGAAAGACTTTTCGGACTCTACGCCCATCTGGATCAGGTAGGTCATAATATCGTCCCTGGTACAGATGGCGGTAGAAATGGTGGCCTTGCCCTCCTGAATCAATGTCTGGGCGTTGCCAAGCCAGACGTCGGTGCCGTGGGACAGCCCCGAGATCCGCACCAGATCCGAGAAGGACTGCGGCTTTGCGTCGATCACCATCTGCATGGCAAAGTCCGTGCCAAACTCCGGGATCCCCAGCGCCCCAAGCTTTGTCCCGCCGATCTGATCCGGCGTGATGCCAAGGGCGTCCGTGTTCTGGAACAGGGACATTACGTCTTTGCCGTCCAGGGGGATGGTCAGCGGATCCACTCCCGTCATGTCCTGCAGGGCGCGGATCATGGTGGGATCATCGTGCCCCAGCATGTCCAGCTTCAGCAGGTTGTGATCGATGGAGTGGTAGTCAAAGTGGGTGGTGATGGTGTCCGTCGTCATATCGTTGGCCGGATGCTGCACCGGGGTAAAGGAATTGATATCCTGGCCCAGAGGCAGCACCACGATCCCGCCGGGGTGCTGCCCGGTGCTTCTGCGCACACCGGTGCAGCCCTGGGCGATCCGCTCCATCTCGCTCCGCCGCTTGACCTTCCCGCGCTCTTCAAAATAGCTGCGCACATAGCCGTAGGCGGTCTTGTCCGCCAAAGTGGCGATGGTCCCCGCCCGGAAAGTCTGGCCTGCCCCAAAGATCACCTCCGTGTATTTATGGGCTTTTGACTGATATTCCCCGGAGAAATTCAGGTCGATATCCGGCTCCTTGTCACCCTTGAATCCCAGGAACGTCTCAAAGGGAATGTCAAACCCATCCTTGTGAAGGGGTTCCCCGCACACAGGGCAGACCTTGTCCGGCATATCTACCCCCGCCTTGCCCGCATAAGCCTTTACCTCGTCACTGTCAAAATCCACATAGTGGCATTTGCTGCAGTAATAATGGGGGCTTAGGGGGTTTACCTCCGTAATTCCCGACATTGTGGCCACAAAGGAACTTCCCACGGAGCCCCGGGATCCCACCAGATACCCGTCCTCCACAGATTTCCAGACCAGCTTCTGGGCGATAATGTACATCACCGCGAACCCGTTGCCGATGATCGAACGCAGCTCCCTCTCCAGCCTCTCCTCCACGATCGGCGGCAGATCCGGCCCGTAGATCTCATGCGCCTTTGCATAACATATGTCTGTTAATGTTTTGTCACTGTCTTCTATCACCGGCGGGCACTTGTCCGGCCTTACCGGGGAGATGGTCTCGATCATGTCGGCGATCATATTGGTATTCTTCACCACCACCTCATACGCCTTATCACTGCCCAGGTAGGAGAACTCCTCCAGCATCTCCTCCGTAGTGTGCAAAAACAGCGGCGCCTGGTCGTCAGAGTCATTGTATCCCCAGCCCGCCATGATGATCCTGCGGTAGATCTCATCCTCAGGATCCAGGAAATGCACGTCGCAGGTGGCCACCACCGGCTTGTGGAACTGCTCGCCCAGCTTCACGATGCGGCGGTTGATCTGCCGTATGTCCTCCATGGAATGGATATTGCGCACCTTCTCCGAGGCGATCATGAACTTGTTGTTCCCGCAGGGCTGGATCTCCAGATAATCGTAAAAATTCACCAGCCTTGCGATCTGCATATCGCTCTGGCCGTCCAGGAGTGCCCGGTACAGCTCTCCCGCTTCACAGGCGCTGCCCAGGATCAGGCCGTCCCGGTACTTCATCACCAGGCTTTTAGGTATCCTGGGGTGGCGCCCGGCAAAGTACGTCAGATGCGACTCCGACACAAGCCGGTAAAGGTTGATGCGCCCCAGGTCATTCTTGGCCAGGATGATGGCGTGATAGGTCGGCATTTTCCGTATCCGTTCCACGCTGGACCTGCCAAGGTCGTTTACCTGGGCGAGGGTGCCGATCCCCCTCTCCTCCAGCATCTTGATAAACCGCACAAAGATCAGGGCCGTGCACTCCGCGTCATCCACAGCCCGGTGATGGTTCTCCAGCGAAATATTCAGCGTCTTCGCGACGGCGTCCAGCGTGTGCTTGGCCTGGTCGGGAAGCAGCACTCTGGCGATCCCCACCGTGTCCACATAGGTAAACTCCCAGGGAAGCCCTTGCCTTTTGGCGTTTTCCTGGATAAAGCTCATGTCGAAGCCGGCATTGTGCGCAACCAGCACACAGCCCCTGGAAAAGTCCAGGAATGCGGGCAGGACCTCCTCGATAGACGGCGCGTCCGTCACCATGTCGTCCCGGATGCCGGTAAGCTTTTCGATCTCAAAGGGTATGGGCGTATGCGGGTTTACAAAGGAGGAAAAATGGTCCACCACCGCCCCGCCGCTGACCTTTACCGCCCCGATCTCAAGGATCCGGTTGCTCACCGGGGAAAATCCCGTGGTCTCGATGTCAAACACCACAAAATCCTCCTTGAGGGTGCTTCCCCTGTCATTCGTGACGATCTCCTGCAGATCGTCCACCAGATAGGCTTCCACACCGTACAGGATCTTAAAAAAGTCCTGCTTGTCCGGCTTTTCCTCGCCTGCCGCCTCCCTCCGGCCCTTCTCCGCCTTCCACAAATCTTCCCATACATGGTTGGCGTCCGTGAATCCCTGCACCACACCGTGGTCTGTGATGGCGATGGCCCTGTGGCCCCATTTGTACGCCCGTTTTACAATGTCGGACGCCTCGGAGACGCCGTCCATATCGCTCATCTTTGTGTGACAGTGCAGCTCCACCCGCTTATGGGCGGCCGTGTCCATTCGGCTCACGGTGAAATCGGGGATCTTCTTGATGCCGTAAAGCGAGCTTATGTTCAGCTCATGGTCGTAGGGATCCAGCGTTGTCAGCCCCCTCACCTTGAAAAAAGCCCCTTCCTTCAGGGAAGCCGTAAGTTCCCCCAGCTGCTCGTTTTTTACAAACAGCTTCACCGCTATGGTATCCGTAAAATCGGTCAGCTCAAATAAAACAATGGTCTTTTCATTCCTGATCTCCCGTTTCGTCAGCTTCAGAAGCTTTCCGCGGATGGTCACCTCCCCCATATCGCCCATGATATCCTCAATGCGGATGGCTTCGTCCTCAAAATTCCTGCCATAAATTACGTCGGGATCGTCGGACAGCCGCAGAGGCCGCTGCCTGTCGAGCCCGGCCCGCTGGCCTTCCCCGGCCCTTCCCCTGCCCCTGTCCTGGCTGTTCCCCGCTTTGGGCCGAACGGCGCCTGTCTGGCCGTTCCCGGGCTGGCCGCTCCCGCTTCGGACGGCTCCTGCCCCCGCTTCCCGGGGCTCCGCCTTTGTCTCCTCCGGCTGTTCCGCCGCGCCGCCTTCCCCGGCCCGGCCCTGCCCGGCCCGCCGCCGGATCTCATTGACCTTCATCCGGATCCGCTGCTCGTCCTCCTCCGCGAACTTTCCCTCCTTTGCCTCCCGGTAGACGATCTCCACGCCGGATTTCAGCCCGCACCGCTCCACAAGCACTTTTTCCAGCACCCTTGTAAGCTCCGCCGCCCGGCTCCGGTTCAGGACCGTGTCGTCCACCGTAAGCCGCACCACATCCGGCGCCGGGTAAGAGATCTCCGCCGTCCGGAACGCGATGTACTCCACATGGCTGTACTCCTTCAGCTCCGCCAGAATGCTCTCCCGGTAGATCTCCATCAGGTTTTCCGGCGTATATTGGGCGGAAAGCTCGAATCTTTCCTGGATCCGCACGGCCAGGGCGCTGTTGGAAAACAGCTGTTTTTTAATTTCCCGCTCTGTGGTCCATATGTCCTCTTTCGGGATCAGGCGGGTGCTGAACAGGTAGATCCGCATGGAATCCCTGTTCTTCGTGGCGGACACACGCTCCACATCCGCCACCGCCAGCCTGTCGTGCAGCGGGTTTTCTATCTGTAACGTAGGGAACACCTCAAAAAAAGGTTTTGACATGATAACACTGCCTCCGATACCGCTCTTTTCATTCGCCCCACCGGTCCAGCTCTTCCTTCAGAGCCGCCGCAAGCTGTTCCTCCGGCACCTTGCGGATGATCTCGCCCTTTTTGATCAGCAGGCCCTCTCCCCTGCCTCCGGCGATGGCAAGATCCGCCTCCCTGGCCTCCCCGGGGCCGTTTACGACACAGCCCATGACAGCCACCTTCAGATCCAGAGGATAATCCTCCGCCATCTTCTCCACCTTTGCCGCCAGGCCGATCAGGTCGATCTTCGTCCTGCCGCAGGTGGGGCAGGACACCACCTCGATCCCGCCCTTTCTAAGCCCCAGGGTGCGGAGGATCTGCTTCGCCGCCCGGATCTCCTCCACCGGATCCCCCGTCAGGGACACCCGTATGGTATCGCCTATCCCCTGGCTCAGGATCAGGCCAAGGCCGATGGCGGACTTGATGCTGCCGCTTTGGACCGTTCCCGCCTCCGTGATGCCCACATGCAGGGGATAACGGGTCTTTCCCGCCAGCAGTTCGTGAGCCCTGACACACATCAGCACATCGGAGGACTTGATACTGATCACAAGGTTATCATAGCCCTGCTCCTCGATCATATGTACCTTATCCAACGCGCTCTCAACCAGCCCTTCCGCGGTGACGCCTCCGTATTTCTCCAGCACCTCCTTCTCCAGGGAACCGCTGTTGACCCCGACCCGGATGGGAATGTCCCGGGCCCTGGCCGCCTCCGTCACCGCCCGTATCTTCTCCGGGCCGCCGATATTCCCGGGATTGATGCGGATCTTGTCCGCCCCGTTCTCTATGGCCGCGATAGCCATCCGATAATCGAAGTGAATGTCCGCCACCAGCGGAATGTGGATCCGCTCCTTGATCTTTGCCAACGCACACGCCGCCTTTCTGTCGGGCACAGTGCAGCGGACGATCTCGCACCCCTCCCGCTCCAGGCGCAGGATCTGCTCCACCGTTGCGTCCACATCCTCCGTCCTGGTATTGGTCATGGACTGTATCCTGACAGGGCTGCCCCCGCCGATCCAAACATCCCCTATCTTCACTTTTTTCGTCTCGTCTCTGTACATAGCGCTTTCCTTTCCCCTCTGCGGGCTGTGTCATTGGCACGGGCCATATAAGACAGTGTACCACAGTTTCCGCCGTCTCTCAACGAAATTTTCCGCAGAAACAGCCCGGGCTGACCTGGACCGCCAGATCCTCCAGACAGAGCCGCATCAGATCCGCCGTAAGCTTCCCGCCGCTTTCCGCAAAGCCCGCGGGCAGGCTTTCCCGGATCTCCTCCACCGTCTTAGGCGTGACCTCAAGGGCATCATACAAAGCCCGCAGCTTTTCCGGAAGCCATGCAGGGCATCCCTCCTCCGGTTCATCAGGCCCTTGCCGCGGCGAGCCGCACAATTCCGAAAGCAGCTCCCCTGGGTCCGAAAGGGGCACCGCCCCCTGCCGGATCAGCCGGTTGCAGCCCTCGCTGAGCGGGTCCGTGATCCTCCCGGGCACCGCGTAGACCTCCCTCCCCTGTTCCAGAGCCATGTCCACAGTGATCAATGTGCCGCTTTTCTCCCTGGCCTCCACTACCACCACCGCATCCGCCAGCCCGCTGACGATACGGTTCCGCGGGGGAAAATTTCTGGCCAGCGCGGGAGTTCCCGGGGGATAGGATGAGACCAGGCACCCGTCCCGGGCCAGTCTCTGGTAAAGCTCCCGGTTTTCCCCCGGATAACAGATATCCACCCCACAGCCCAGCACACCGCAGGAGACGCCTCCCGCGTCCAGTGCCGCCCTCTGGCTGATACCGTCAATGCCCCGGGCCATGCCGCTTACCACTATGACGCCGTTTCGCCCCAGCGTCTCCCCCAGCTTTTCCGCCACATAATAGCCGTACCGGGAGCAATCCCTGGCCCCGACCACCGCCACGGCCGGATACCGTTCTTCCGGCAGGCTCCCCCGGAAAAACAGTCCATAAGGGGCGTCGGGGATCTGGCGGAGCCTTCCGGGATACGCCCTGTCCTTCAGCGTCACAAAACGGATACCGGCGTTTTCCAGCCTCTCCCACTCTCTCTGTGGCTCCCACCCTTCCGTAAACCTTTTCAGGCCCTCCACCTGTTTCTCCCTTAAGACCTGCCCCCATTTATCCGTCCCGGCATAATACGCTTCCCGGGCGCTTCCGCACAGTTCCGCCAGCTTTGTCATCTGCCGGTTCCCCATGCCCGGAAAGCTGCAAAGCCAAAGCTCGTAGGGCCGCTCTTCCTCCCTGCATTCTGGTCTATCCATTTTCCTTCCCCCTCGTATAATATCTATCCCCAATATTCCCGGACCGGCCTGTAAAAAGACGCCTCCAGCAGATGCTCCGTGCGAATATGCTCCGCGCCCTCCAGATCCGCTATGGTCCGGGCCACCCGCCATATCCGATGATAGGATCTGGCGCTGAGCTGCCTGGCATGGTACAGCTGTTCCAGGCATTCCCGTTCTTCCCGGCCCAACGGGCAAAACCGCTCCAGGTCCGCCGCGTCAATATCCGCGTTAAACCGATATCCTGTCCCCGCGAAGCGCTGCTCCTGAAGCTTCCTTGCCCCCAGGACCCGCTCCCTGATCTGCCGGCTGCTCTCGCCCCCGCCTCCGCGCAGGCTTGTCACGTCCACCGGCCGAAGCTCCACACAGAGATCGATCCTGTCCAGTATGGGGCCAGAGACCCTTCCCAGATATTTTCTCACCTTTGGCTCCCCGCACCGACACCGCTCCCTGTCCGGATAATATCCGCATGGACAGGGATTCATGGCGCAGACCAGCATAAAATCGCTTGGATAAGTGACGCTGCCGCAGGAACGGGAGATATGTACCTGGCGCTCCTCCAGCGGCTGCCTGAGGCTGTCCAGCACCTCCCGCCGAAACTCCGGCAGCTCGTCCAGGAACAAGACGCCGCGGTGGGCAAGGGAGATCACGCCGGGCTTCGGCGTACTGCCGCCTCCGGTCATGGCAGCCTGGGTGACTGTGTGGTGAGGGCTCTGGAAGGGCCTTCTTGTCACGATCGGCATTTCCTCCCCGGTAAGCCCCGCCACACTGGCCACGGCGGTCACTTCCAGCTTTTCCTCCCGGCCCAGCAGGGGCAAAATACCGGGGATCCGCTTTGCGATCATGGACTTCCCCGCACCCGGCGGCCCGATCATCAGGAGATTGTGAAATCCCGCCGCCGCGATCTCCGCCGCCCTGCGGGCCGTCTCCTGGCCGCTCACCTGGGAAAAATCCGGCTCCCCCTCAAAGGCGGTATCGTCCGCCGTCTGCTCCCGCCCCTCGCAGCGGGGCATGACCTTCTCCCTCTCCGCATCCGTCTCCGCCCGCAGGAAGTCCAGCACCTGGCGGATCTCTCTCGCCCCCCGCACCGCCACGCCCGGGATTGCAGCTCCCTCGGCGGCATTTTCCATCGGCACGATACACTGGCGGATCCCCCTTGCCGCCGCTTCCCGCACGATTGGCAGCACTCCCCGGACCTTCTTTATCTCGCCGTCCAGCCCCAGCTCTCCCAGAAACAAAGTATCCCGCGCGGCTTCCCCGGCAAAGTACCCCAGAGAATCCAGGACTCCTACGCCGATCGCCAGGTCAAAGGCGGTTCCCTCCTTCCTCCGGTCCGCCGGAGAAAGATTTACCGTGATGCGCTTTGGCGGAAGCGCAAACCCGGCGTTTCTCAGGGCCACGCAGACCCTCTCCCTGGATTCCCTCACCTCGCAGCTCAAAGACCCCACCATGGCAAAGGACGGCAGCCCCGCGGCAATATCCACCTCCACCGAGACAAGATAGGCCGAGATGCCCCGAAGCGCCCCTGCGTAAATCGTACTGAACATAAAATACCTCCCTCTCTGAATTTGATCGAACGATCAGACATGCTGTCACGCTGCCTATAATGCAGCTTTGAAATATAGATCGTATTTTTAGAAACAGTTCTGACGAGCGCCTTTTATGAGTAAAAACAGGCGCCCAACGCCGAACAGCCTGTGCGCCCGCGCGGCTGCGCGGCTTATGGAGCGGCGCAGGCTGAGCTGATGCATGATCAGGCTGAACTGATACATGAACAGGCTGAACCGATATATGAACAGACTGAACTGATATATGAACAGGCTGAACTGATACATGAACTGGTTTAACCGATACATGAACTGGTGCCATTTTCCCGTTAAGATCCGGCGGTGGCCGCCGGACCAGATAAAAAGTGAAAACTGATAAAAAGTGAAAACTGATAAAAAACGAAAAATGATAAAAAGCGAAAACTGATAAAAAGCGAAAACTGATAAAAAGCGAAAACTGATAAAAAGCGAAAACTGATAAAAATTGACAAATGAATAAATCGAGATAAATATAACAAGACAATATAAAGGTAGCAAGCAAATATAAAGATAGTAAATCCGTATAAAAGCAAAAAGTCAATATAAAGATAATAAATCCGCATAAAAATAAAAAGTCAATATAAAGATAATAAATCGGTATAAATATCGGTATAAATATAAAAAGTCAGATCTTTGATTCCATACTTTCGGGATCCTGCGCAAACCAGAGCGCAGTTTCCCTGTCTATCCTGCCTGAAAAGTACAGCTTACAGATGGCATCATCCATGAGGACCATACCGGGCTTGCGGCCGGCCTGGATAACGCCGGGCAGCTGCCGGACATTTCCCTCCCGGATCAGATCCCGCACGGCGCGGTCCACATGCAAGACCTCGAAAACGGCCACCCTGCCCTTGCCGTCAGCGGTGGGAAGAAGCTGCTGAAAGACCACAGCCTCCAGCACATTGGCCAGCTGTACCCGGGCCTGCGGCTGCTGATCCGCCGGGAACCCGTCGATGATGCGCTCCAGCGTGTCGGCGGCTCCCGCCGTAGGCAGGGCAGACAGCACCAGACGCCCTGTCTCCGCCGCGGTGATGGCGGCGCGGACCGTCTCCAGGCCGCACAATTCCCCCGCCAGGATCACGTCCGGATCCTCCCGGAGCGCGGCCCACAGCCCGCTGGCGTAGGTCTCGCTGTCCAGCCCGACCTCCCGCTGGCTTACCATAGCCATCCTCTGCGGATGCAGGTACTCTATGGGATCCTCGATGGTGATCACATGCGCATCACGGTTGTTATTTATTTTTTCGACGATCGCCGCCAGGGTTGTGGACTTCCCGCTTCCCGCGGGCCCTGTCACCAGGACCAATCCCCGCCTCCGCTGATACAGATCCATGACCGACTCCGGAATGCCAAGCTGCTCCGGCGATGGCAGCACCGTGTCCACCAGACGGATCGCCATGGCGACATTTCCCTGCTGTTTATAGGCGTTGACCCGGCATCTGCCCATTTGGGGGCTGGAATAAGAAAAGTCAAATTCCCCCCGCTGGTCAAACTTCTCACGCTGATTTTCCGACATAATGCCGATCAGCACATCCAATGTATCGCTGGCAAGCATCCTTGGGAGATTCATTGGGATCAGCCTGCCGTTGACCCGCATCCTGGGCGGTATCCCCACGGCCAGATGTACGTCGCTGGCCCCGGCCTCCCTTGCCGCGCCCAATATTTCCTCTATGCCGGGCATCTTGTCCTCCTTTCCCGGAACCGGCGGGATCCGGTCACTGTCCGTCCTCTCCGCCGACAGCCTGCTTTTCCTCTTCCGGGATCCTGCTCATGATATAACGGTTGTCCATGGTTTTCATGATATCTGTCACACAGATATCCTCGTTGTCCGAAGAAGCCAGGTCCAGTAAAGTGTTGTCTCCAAAGGTGAGCACCACCGGCCTCAGGATATCTTCTCGGTTTTCCGACACCACAAGGGCCTTTTCCCCGGTGTTCAGCTCCACACTGACTCCCGGGAACAGGATATTGACGCAGTTTAACAGCGCGTCCACCACCTTCTCATCGTATAACTCAGGATGGTCCTTAAACTCCAGGACTGCTTTCACTTCCGACTCCGGCTTGCCCTGAAGGTTCATGGCCGTCATTTCGTCGTAGCGGTTCGCCACCAGCAGGATCCTGGCCCCCAGAGACATCTTCGCGCTGGGATCCACGGTGCCGGTGCTGCCAAACAGCTGCTGGGCCCGCAGTGCCTGAGTGCATATCCGCCGGACAGTGATTCCCTCCGAAAAAACGGCTTCCACCGTTTCCAGCCCGGAGAGCTGGTAGGAGAAGGACTTGTCCGCCAGCTGCCCGTCCTCATCCCGCCCAAACAGGATATCCTTCGGGATCTGCAGCTTGCCGATATCATGGACAATGGCCGCGTACATGATCTGCAGCTGTTCTTCCACCTTCACGTTCATGTAATGGGTGATCATAGCGCAAAGGATGGCTACATTGAGCGAATGCCGGCTCACAAAATCATCCCGGCCCCGCAGGTTCTGGTAAAAATTGATCCTGCCGTCCAGATGGCCGTACCTTTTCAGGATCGTCGCCGTGATGCTGTCTATCCGGGTCTGACGTTCCGTAGTCAGGATCTTCTCCAGCTCGTCCTGAATGGAAAAAACCGTCATGATCTGAAACCGCTCAAACTCCAGGTCCTCCTCCGAAAGAGGCGGGAGCGGCTCCGCCGGCTCCAGGATGTACACCCCCAACAGCCCGAAATTCCTTACGCTGTCAATCGTCTGTGTCGTCAGCCTGGAATCCCGCTCAAACAAAAGTACCCCTTTTTTATTATAGATCGGCCGCGCCAGACGCATACCGTTCTTCAGGTCATCCGTCTCGACAAATATCATAATAACCCCTCGTTTATCCCCTTTTTTATCCCCTCGTTTTTTATCCCCTCTTTTTATCCTGCCGCCCTAAAAAAAGCTTATTTTTAATTATAATCTTTTTTTCCTGAAAACACAACAAAAAATCAAAATTCAGTGTATTAATTCGGCGCATCAAGTATAACAGTTCAGCCAGCCGCCTGATTTGACGGAAAATCGTGCTCACACGAATTTTCCGTCATGTCTGGCGGCTGAGGGAGCGCCATCTTATGAGCAAAGATAGGCGCAAGGCGCCGGAGAGCGCGTAAGCGCGGCTTTGCGAATGGCGCAGGCTGAAACATTTCATGAGCAAAGGCTGGCGCAAGTGCCGGAGGGCGCGGCTGAGCGGCTTCGGGAATACCGCGGGCTGAATCGGCCCCACATCTGGCGCCGCTCCAGCCCGCAGCCTTTGGCAGATGCCGGTCCTCAGGGCATCGGCGAACGATACTCAAACTTTTCCCGCAGCTTTTGCAGCGCCTTCTTTTCGATCCGCGACACATAGCTGCGGGAAATACCCAGCTTGGCGCCGATCTGGCTCTGCGTGGCCTCCGGCGCTCCGTTCAACCCGTACCGCAGGATCAGGATCTCCTTCTCCCGGTCCGTCAGTACCTGATCCAAAAGGACAAACAGCCTCCTGATATTTCCGGACAGCTCCATGTTCTCGATGATATCGGGCTGCTGCTGCTCTATCACATCCACGAGATGGATCTCGTTCCCCTCTTTGTCCTGTCCGATGGGTTCAAAAAGGGATACCTCCCGCGAGATCTTCTTCTTTCCCCGAAGCAGCATCAACAGTTCATTTGCTATCCTCCCCCCAATGCGTTTTTGACGCGCTGAGGGGTTCCGTTTTTCCCAGGCGGCCATCCTCCACATCGTCGTCATCCTAATCTACATCGGAGAAGTCTGCCAGTTCCCCGGTTTCGTCATCCTCTTCTGTACTGCCGGAGAGGGCGGCGGCAATTTCCGGGTACCCGGTTTCATCATCCTTGACACCGAACAGAATTACATGGGCATTGACGCCATCCCAAACCGCCTTGCGCACAATGGCGCGAATAGCAGAACGTTTCTGTTCAACAGTCATCTCTTCAATGCCATCCTTGAAGATAGCCAGCAGCTGGCGGAGCAAATCAAATTCCATATCACTGAGATTGTGCTGGGAAGCCAGGCCATCCAGTTCCTGAATACGCTGTTCAAGGGACTGGTATTCCTGGTTCAGCTGTTCAATTCGTTTGGTCACGTGCGCCTTGGCAGAACTGTCGCCCATATCTACAAGGGAATCTACCAGAGAATTGATTTTCTTCTCGGTTTCTGCCTTTTCTTTCCGCATGTCATCCAGCCGCTGTTCATAGTCCGCGCGATTGCCGGTATAGAATCTGCGGCTCTGTTCCAACTGTGCAATAAAAGCGTCTTTGTCCTCTGCAAGCATTTTAATCTGCTCGACTATAGCCATATCCAATGTGTTGCCATTGGCATTTTTGCCGTTGCATACAGAACGCTGACTGCGTTCTTTCATTTTGCAGACATAGGTATAAATTACTTTTCCATCCGCAGTTTTACGCCTGCTCATTTTCGGATACATACGCTCACCGCAGCTGCAAAATAATAAGCCGGTCAAAAGCGCCTCGTTACCGCGTGGCTTTCTGAAGGATTTGGATTTATTGCGTTCTAAAGATTCTTGAATCTGTACCCACGCTTTACCCGGAATCAGACCCGGATGCCTGCCAACCGATACGATCCACTCGCTCGCGGGCAGATACTTTGCAGCCCTGCCTTTTTCCTGATCGGTACGGTTGTATGCCATGATACCGTGCTTGTCATCAAAGGCATCTTTGTCAGAGAACATGTCTGTATCATGCTGAACAAAGAATTGATACGCATCCTCGTCAGCAATCATATAAACCGGATTCTGCAGAATCGCTTTGATGGAAAAACGGGTAAAGTAATTATTGTTTTTTGTCTTAATGCCCTGTTTGATCAGGGCAGCTTCGGTTAATGTCAGGGAGTCCGTTTCTATATATAAATCATAAATCTTTCTGACAATATCCGCTTCTTCCGGAATCAGTTTCAGCTTACAGGCTTTCTTGGATTTGCCGTCAATGGCAATACTCTTGACCGCTTCGGAAGCATAGCCAGTGGGCGTTGTGCCACCAAGCCAACGGCCTGTCTTTGCCAGTTCGTGCATATTGTCACGGATACGCTCCGAAATGGTTTCACGCTCCAGCTGAGAGAAAACCGATGCAATATACATCATAGCCCGTCCCATGGGAGTGCTTGTATCGAACTGCTCTTTAATAGAGACAAAAGAAATATCCAGACGGGCCAGTTCTTCAATCAGGCTTGCGAAGTCACTGATATTTCGGCTGATACGGTCAAGGCGGTAAACTATGATCGCCTTGAATTTCCGTTCCCTGGCAGCATCCATCATCTTCCTGAAATCAGGACGGTTCAGATTCCCACCAGAAAAGCCCTCATCTTCATACACCACGACTTTATCTACAGCGGCATCGCCATAATGCACACGAACATATTCTTTACATAGTCCTACCTGATTGCCGATACTTTCACCTTTTCCGGTGAATTTAGACTTACGGGAATAGATAGCTATGATGTCATCATTT
>CANPYT010000066.1 GCA_947588705.1 uncultured Acetatifactor sp.
GGGGGCCTGGCGCGTGGACGCGGGAACCTCCGAAGTAGGGAAAATACTGGCTTTTACCACCTATTTCACCATCATTCTGAATGCGATGATGTCCCTGGCGAAAATGTTTACCGTCATGTCCAAGGCCATCGCCTCCGGGAACCGGATCTGGGAAGTGCTGCAGAGCCGGGAGGACATGGAGGTGTCGGAGGGATGCGGGGCGGACGAAGCCTGCGGGCCGGATGAGGCCATCCGTTTCGACCATGTGAGCTTTTCCTACCTGAAAAAAGGAGAGCCGAACGTCAGGGATCTGTCATTTGTGGTCAGGAAGGGGGAGACCCTTGGGATCATCGGGGAGATTGGCTCTGGCAAATCCACTATAATCAACCTTCTCATGCGCATGTATGACCCGGACTGCGGCAGGGTGTTTGTGGCGGGCCGGGATGTGCGGAGCTATGAGCCCGGGGAATTAAAGCGGAAGTTTGGGGTGGTATTTCAGAACGATACGATCTTTGAGGACACTATTGCGGGGAATGTGACGCTGGGGAGGGAGATGACGGAGGAGCAGGTCCGGGAAGCGCTGGTCTATGCCCAGGCGGGAGAATTTGTGGAGAACCGGGAGGGGAAGGAGGCGGAAGCCCTGAATATCAAGGGGGCCAACCTGAGCGGTGGCCAGAAGCAGAGGGTGCTGATCGCCAGGGCGCTGGCGGCGGGGCCGGAGATCCTGATACTGGACGATTCTTCCAGTGCGCTTGACTATCGGACGGACGCCCGGCTGCGCCGGGGAATCGCCGACCGCTATAAGGGCACGACGCTTGTGATCGTTGCCCAGCGGGTCAGTTCCATCCGCAGCGCCGACCATATCCTTGTGCTGGAAGACGGAACGCCCATCGGTTATGGGACCCACCGGGAGCTCATGGCAGGCTGTGAACTGTACCGGGAGATCGCGAAAAGCCAGATGGGGGAGGGCGCTGTGCGGGAAGAGCCGGGGCGGGCGGAAGAGCCTGCCGGGGAAAGCGGCGTACAGCGGCCGGGAGAGGAGGTCCCGGTATGAGTGGAAGAGACAGGGAACAGAAGAAGGCGCGGGAGACGGGCCGGAGGTATTCCGGGAGGACGATCGCCAACCTGGGGAAATATATGATGCAGTACAAGTGGATGCTGGCCCTGGCGCTTTTGTGTACGCTGGGGAGCAATCTGTTTGCGCTGATCGGGCCAAAGCTGACAGGGCTCTGTATCGGGGCTGTGGAGGCCGGAAAGGGGAAGGTGGATTTTTCGGCGGTTGGGTATTACGCGGCCTGGATGGCGGGGTTTTATGTGTTCAGCGCGGGGATGTCCTACGGATTGCAGGTGCTGATGTTGACCATCAGCCGCAAGGTGGTGTACCGGATGCGGCAGGATGTCTTCGCCAAGCTGATGACGCTGCCGGTGGGATATTTTGACGTGCACCAGACGGGAGACATCATCAGCCGGATCTCTTACGATATCGACACGGTCAATGCCTCCCTGTCCAACGACCTGGTGCAGCTCCTGACGACGGTGATCACCGTCGTGGGCGCCCTGGTCATGATGCTGACCATCTCGCCGCGTCTGGTTTTGGTGTTCGCGTTCACGGTGCCGCTGTCGCTTTTGACGACCAGGTATATCACAGGCAGGACAAGGCCGCTTTTCCGTGTGCGCTCCGCAAAGCTGGGAGAGCTGAACGGCTTTGTGGAGGAGATGATCTCCGGCCAGAAAACGCTGAAGGCATATGACAGGGAGGCGTACACCCAGGGACGGTTTGACGGGAAGAACAGGGAGGCGGTGGACGCTTATTACAGGGCGGAATACTATGGCAGCATCGTAGGGCCCTGCGTGAACTTTATCAACAACCTGTCCCTTTCCCTGATCAGCGTGTTCGGGGCGCTCTTATACCTGGCCGGGAGCATGAGCATCGGCAATATTTCCTCCTTTGTCCTGTATTCCCGGAAATTCTCCGGCCCCATTAATGAGGCGGCAAACATATTCAGTGAACTGCAGTCCGCGCTGGCGGCTGCCGAGAGGGTGTTTCGGCTGTTGGAGGAGGAACCGGAGCCGGCGGACCGCCCGGGTGCGCGGGAGCTTACCCAGGCGCGGGGCGATGTGGAGCTTAGGCATGTGAGCTTTGGCTACACACCCGGCAAGACCGTGATCCACGACCTCAGCTTCCGGGCGGAGCCGGGGAAGCTGATCGCCATCGTAGGGCCTACCGGGGCGGGCAAGACTACGCTTATCAACCTGCTTATGCGCTTCTACGATCCGTCCGCCGGGGAGATCCTGGTAGACCGGCTGCCCGCGGACGGCTTTACAAGGCGCTCCCTGAGGCAGGCTTACGCGATGGTGCTGCAGGATACCTGGCTGTTTTACGGCAGCATATATGAAAACCTGGCCTATGGCAGGGAGGGCGCATCCCGGGAGGAGGTGGAGGCGGTGGCGAAAGCGGCTCACATCCACTCTTTTATCAGGCGGCTGCCCCAGGGGTATGACACCATCCTCACCGACGAGGGCACCAATATCTCCAAGGGCCAGAAACAGCTTCTGACGATCGCAAGGGCCATGCTGCTGGACGCCCGGATGCTGATCCTGGATGAGGCCACTTCCAATGTGGACACCAGGACGGAGAGGCAGATCCAAACGGCCATGCGGAAGCTGATGGAGGGGAAGACCTGTTTTGTGATCGCGCACAGGCTTTCTACCATTGAAAACGCGGATCGGATCCTGGTGGTAAACGATGGCGAGGTGGTGGAGCAGGGCACCCACCGGGAGCTGATGGAGCGGGAGGACGGGATATACCGGCGGCTGTACCATGCGCAGTTTGAGTAGCCGGATCCCGCGCCGTGGGAAAATCAGGCATTTCTCTTTTCCTGCCCGCATATAGTGGGACAGAGAAGAGTTGTGGAGCGTGGTCCGGGGTGAAAAAATGGATAACGGCAATCCTGTTATTTGACCTGATAGCAGGATTGCTGTTTTTTGGCCTTTGGGAACAGATGACGGCGGAGGACGCCGATGGGAGCCCGCTGTCCGCGGCGGCATTTCAGGGACGGGGCACAGCGGGAAACGCGGGCGTTCCGGCGGACGGGACAAAGGAGGGGCAGGACGCAGAGGAACGTTCCGGCAAGCCTGCGGGCGAACGGAAAAAGATAGCCCTGACCTTCGATGACGGCCCGCATCCCTATTACACGGATCAGCTTTTGGACGGGCTGGAGGAAAGAGGGGTGAGGGCCACTTTTTTTGTGACGGGGGAACATGCTTCCCTGCACCCGGATGTGATCAGGCGGATGCAGGAGGCAGGGCATCTGATCGGGAACCATACCTACAGCCATATCCAGCTGACGAAAAAGAACCGGGAGAAGTTTAAGGAAGAGCTGCTCAAAACCAATGAAGTCATCCGGGAGATCACCGGGGAGGAGGTACTGTTCGTGCGGCCGCCCTACGGCTCCTGGGACAAGGCGTTTGAAAAGGAGCTGAATATGTTTCCGGTGCTGTGGACCATCGATCCCCTGGACTGGTGCAGCGATAACGTGGGGTGCATCGTGGAGAGGGTGGTAAATAAGGCCGGGGAGGGCGAGATCATCCTGCTGCATGATTATTACGACACGTCGGTGACGGCGGCGCTGGAGATCGTGGATGAGCTGCTGGAGGAGGGGTATGAGTTCGTGACGGTGGAGGAGATCATGCTTGAATGAGACAGGAATCTTAAGATAAAAGGAACAGGAATCTTAAGGTAAAAGGAACAGGAATCTTAAGGTAAAAGGAACAGGATTCTTAGGATAAAATTAATACTTGACTATTTTTCGGGGGGGTATAATAAAGCTGTAACGGCAGTCCAGAGGGCTGAATCACATGATCGGCATGTGCGCCAAAGCGCGGCAGCGTCAAGTAGCCTATGAAAAACCGGGCCATAAAGAAAAGGCCCAAATGAACTTGAAAATAGGCGCAGGGGGTACGACAAATGAGAGAAGAATGCTTTTATGATACCTTTGACAGAAAAGAAAATCTTCACTTTGATTCCAGAGTGGTACACGGCGCCCTGGGCTGCGAGCCCGTCACGGGCGCTGTGAGTTTTCCCATCTTTCAGACCGCTACCTTCCGGCACAGGTCCTTTGACGTATCCACGGGCTATAATTATTCCAGGCTGCAAAACCCTACCAGACAGGAGCTGGAGCGCACCGTGGCTATCCTGGAGGAAGGGGAGGAAGGATTTGCCTTTTCCAGCGGACAAGCTGCAAACATGGCGGTGTTCGGACTTTTAAAACCCGGCGGGCATGTGCTGCTCTCCGACGATATCTACGGCGGGACCTACCGTATCTGCCAGGAGATCTTCCGCAACATGGGCTGTGATTTTACCTATCTGGACATGGGGGATCCGGCGGCGGTGGAGGCGGCCGTCCGGCCCGAGACCCGGATGCTCTTTGTGGAGACGCCAACCAATCCCATGATGAAAACGGCCGACATAGGGGCGCTCTCAAAGGTGGCAGAGCGTCATGGCCTGCTGCTTGTGGTGGACAATACTTTTCTGACCCCTTATTTTCAGAAACCCCTTACCCTGGGGGCGGATATCGTAGTACATAGCGGGACCAAGTACCTCTGCGGGCATAATGACGTGATCGCGGGGCTGGCGGTGGTAAAGGAGAGGAAGCTGGCGGATCATTTCAGGCTGCAGATGAAGTCCAGGGGAAACGGGCTGGCGCCTTTTGACTCCTGGCTGCTGCTGCGGGGGATCAAGACGCTGGCTCTGCGCATGGAGAAGCATGACAGCAACGCCAGGGCGGTGGCGGAATGGCTGGGAGGGCACAGGCGGGTAAAGAAGGTGTACTACGCGGGGATCGGAGGCATGATCTCCTTTGAACTGGACAGCGAGGAGACGGCCCACAGGCTTTTGTCCAATGTGAAGATGATCCTGTTTGCGGAGAGCCTGGGCGGCACGGAGACGCTGATCACTTATCCCATCACCCAGACCCATGAATCCATACCCGACCAGATCCGGCGCAGGCTGGGTATCAACGAGCGCTTCGTGCGGATTTCCGTGGGGATAGAGGACGTGCGGGATATCATCGATGATCTGGACCAGGCTCTGGCGTGAGAAAAAAGGATTTGCGCCGCCGGGCGGCGCGGGGGTTGGCGTGAAGATACATTTTTTGAAAATGCAGGCGTTCGGAAACGATTATGTGTACATAGACGCCGTCCATCAGCGGATAGAGGATCCGGGGAGGCTGGCGGCAAAGATCTCGGATCGGCATTTCGGGGTGGGCTCCGACGGCTTGGTGCTGATCTGTCCTTCGGAGGTCTGTGATGTCAGGATGCGGATCTTTAACCCGGACGGCACGGAGGCGGAAATGTGCGGGAACGCCCTGCGCAGCACCGGGAAATTTGCCTACGAGCAAGGTCTGTGCCGAAAGGAGGAACTCACCGTCGAGACCCTGGGCGGCCGTCAGAAGCTGTGGCTTACGGTGGAGAAGGGGCGGGTGACGGATATCCACGCCTGCATCGGAAAACCGGAATTTTCCGTGGACAGGATCCCCATGGATGTGGACAGGCTTCCCCTGGCGCCGCCGGGCGGCGCTTTCCTCGGCCAGCCCCTGCGGGCGGCGGACAGGGTATTTACGGCGTCCGCCCTCTCCTGGGGAAATCCCCACACCGTTCTGATGGCGGAGGATGTGGAGCGGCTGGCGGTGGAAAAATACGGCCCTCTGGTGGAGCATATGGACTGCTTTCCCAGGCGCACAAACGTGACTTTCGCCCAGGTGGTGGATTCTTCCCACATTAAGATCAGGGAGTGGGAGCGCGGAACGGGAGAGACTATAGGCTGCGGCACGGGCTGCTGTTCTGCGCTGGTGGCGGCCCATCTGCAGGGAATGTGCGGGAGAAAGGCGCAGGTGGAGCAGATCGGCGGCATTCTTTCGGTGGAGTGGGATGAAGAAGGACTGGTGCACATGACGGGCCCATCGCATGTGGTGTATCGGGGAGAATACGAGGATGAAGCTGAGTGAATTGCTGCGCGGCCTGCCCCATAGCTGCAGGCCGGAGTGGGAGGAGACAGAGATCGCCGGAGTTTCCTGTGACTCCAGGAATGTGGTCCCGGGAGGGCTGTTCGTATGTATCCGGGGGGAAAAGGCGGACGGGCATGATTATATCCCGCAGGCGGTTGCCGCGGGGGCCGCGGCCATACTGGCGGAGCGGGAACCCGAGGGGCCCCTGGCCGCGGCTGTGGTGAGAGTGCCGGACGGCCGGGAAGCCCTGGCGCATGTGTCCGCCGTCTGGTTTGGACATCCCGCGGACCATATGCGGATCATCGGCGTCACGGGCACCAAAGGAAAGACCACCACCGCCCATATGATCAGGAAGATCCTGGAGGAGGCAGGCTTCAGGACGGGAATGATCGGCACGATGGGCGCATTTGTGGGGGAGGAAAGATTTCCTGTGAAAAATACCACGCCGGAATCCTATGAGCTGCACAGGCTGTTTCGCGAAATGCTGAACCGGGGCTGCAGCTATGTGGTCATGGAGGTGTCCTCCCAGGGACTGAAACAGAAGAGGACGGCGGGGATCCGGTTCGCCTACGGCGTCTTTTTAAATATCTCCCCGGATCACATCGGGCCCGGGGAACACGCGGACTTTGAAGAGTATCTGGCCTGCAAGAAACTGCTGTTTTCCCAGACGGACCGGGCGGTGGTAAACAGGGATGCCAGATACTGGATGGAGGTCACGGGCGGAGTGCGCGACAGGATATTTGTCTCCGTGGAAGGGGATGGGGATTACCTCGGCGGCGGCCTGGAAAAGATCTGGCAGCCGGGGCTGCTCGGGACAAGGTTTCAGCTGTCGGGAAGGGTACAGGGAAGCGTGACCCTCAATATGCCGGGACGGTTCAATGTGGAGAACGCCATGGCGGCCATTGGCGTCACGGCGGATCTGGGCATTCCCGTGAGTACCGTCACGCGGGCGCTGGCCGCTGTCAGCGTCAGGGGAAGGACTCAGCTTGTGAAGGAAACCTCTCATTTTTCCACCTTTTTGATCGACTATGCCCACAATGCCCTCAGCATGGAAAGCCTGCTGAAAATGCTGAAGGACTATGGGCCTGAGCGGCTGATCTGCCTTTTTGGCGGGGGAGGGAACAGACCGAAACAGAGGCGCTTTGACATGGGGCTGGCGGCGGGGAAATACGCGGATCTGACCATCCTCACCACGGATAATCCCAGGTATGAGACCCTGGAGGAGATCAACGCGGAGATCATAAGGGGGTTAAAGGTGTACGGCGGACAGTATCGGATCATAGAGGACAGGGGGGAGGCTATCCGTTATCTTCTCGATCACTGCGGGAAAGGGGACATTGTGGCGCTGGTCGGAAAAGGCCACGAGGAGTATCAGGAGATCAGGGGCGTCAGGTATCCTTTTTCGGAGGAAAAGATAATAGCCGGGTATCTGGAGACGAAATAGCGTATGGGCCAGGGCGGCCGCGGACTTTTGACGGATCCGGAAAGGAGGGCTATTGCGGGAAACCTGACAGCCGGGCGTTCAGCTTGGGGTAGATCCATTCCCGAAACCATTCTTCCGAGGAAGCCTGTATAGCCTCATCCAGGCCGAACCAGGCGACGCCCCGGTTTTCGTCGGGCTTTTCCCGCAGGGGCTGATCCTCGTCCGCCTGCAGCAGATAAGTCACATTCAGGTGCAGGTGGGAGGGAACATATTGGCCCCGCTTTATATGGCCGTCCACGGTCAGGGATTCCAGGGAATAGATCGATTCCGACAGCGGCTGTACCCGTTGGATCCCGCTTTCCTCCCGTACTTCACGGAGCGCCACAGACAAAAGATCCCGTTCGCCGTCTGCATGGCCTCCCATCCAGGACCAGGAGTTGTACAGGTTATGGTATACCATCAGCACTTTTGTCCGCGCCGGGTTTACCACCCAGGCGGAAGCGGTCATGTGGGCCGGCAGGCATTCCCGGAAAAAAAGGTCCTCCCGCTCTGCCAGGCATTGTAGGATCAGGGCTTTGTCCGCGGCTTCCTGGGGGGATGAGGGGATGTAGTTCTCAATCTGTGAGAGGATGTCCATTCTGTTTTTTCCTTCCTTCCGTGGGAACGGCGCGGCGGGGTCTCCCGGGGCCGGGTGATCCCCGGCTGCAGGCGGCTCCCCGGCGGTTCCATACTGACCCCATTATAGCAGATCCCTCCCGCAAGTCAATCGGTTCTTTCGGCCTGCGCTTTCGGGTTTTCGGCCTGTGTTTTCGGGTTTTCGGCCTGCGTTTCAGGTTTTCGGCTTGCGTTTCGGGGTTTCGGCTTGCGTTTCCGGGGTTTGGCTTGCGTTTTCGGTTTTCGGCCTGTGTGCTCCCGGTCAGGCTCCGATCCGGTTCAGGAGGATCCCAAGGAGGGCGCTTGTGCCGATGATCAGGATGGGGTGCTTCTTTTTATAGCACAAGAATCCGGCACACAGGACGATAAGCAGCCCGTTGAGATTGGAACGGGAGAAGAGTGCGCCCGTGTCAAACACATTTCCCAAAACGGAAACAAGGGCGGCGGCGATCAGCGCGATCACGGCGGGGCGCAGCCCGGCCAGGGCGGCTTTCACCACCCTGCTGTTCTGGAATTTCTCATATCCCCCTGACAGGAGAAGGATGATAAAAAAGGAGGGGAGCGCCACCCCGGCCGTGGCGGACAGGGCGCCGCCGATCCCGGCGGCGACAGCGCCGATATAGGTAGCCATATTTACGGCCAGGGGGCCCGGCGTACTCTCGCTGACTGCGATAAAATCTACTATCTGCTGTTCCGTGAGCCATTGGTTTTCCAGTACGATCTGGCGCATGAGAGGCAGCATGGCATAGCCCCCGCCGAAGGTAAAAGTTCCGATCTTCAGAAATTCCCACAATAATTTCAGATAAATCATGAGTCTTCCTCCTTTCCTGCCCCGGAAGCATCCCGCCGCTGAAAGAGGATACCGGCCAGCGCACAGAGCAGCAGGATGAGAATGGAGCTTACCTGGAAGAAACAGGCGAGAAGGAAGGCCGGTATGAGAACGGCATATGTGAAAGCGTTCTTTTCGGCCTGGCGGTAGAGGGAGAGGAGGGCGCTGGCGATGAGCACCGGGACTCCGGCGCGGATGCCTTCAAAAGCGTCTTCCACCATCTTAAAATGCTGCACCTGGGCCAGGATATGGGAGATGGCGAGAATGAGGAAAAAGGAGGGAAGGATCACGCCGAGGGTGGCGGCCGCCGCGCCGGGCACTCCGGCGACCCTGCTGCCTACGAAAGTCGCGGAATTGATGGCGAGAGGGCCCGGGGTGGATTCCGCTATGGCGATCAGGTCGAGCATCTCCTTGTCAGAGAGCCATTTCTTTTCTTCCACGACCTCTCTCTTGATCAGCGGGATCATGGCGTAGCCGCCTCCGAAGGTAAAAGCGCCGATTTTAAAGAAGACGCGGAACAAATCTTTCCATGCTTTTGGTTTCATTACGGTCTGTCCTTTCCTGTGTTTTTACTTCTCTTTATTTTATTTTCCTTTAAAACATTTGTCCATTTATTTTTCCGGCGGGATGAAAGTTTTTTTCCGCTCTTTCTGTGCAGGGGATTTTGTGATATAATAATCATCAGATGAGAGAAGGAGAAAAAGCTATGAAAACCTATCTTCCGGGCAAGGATCATGTAAAACCTTTGGGACGCACCTGTTTTGTGGACAATACGCTGTGGATGGCTTTTTCCGGGACCGGGGCGGCCTTCGAATTTCGGGGAAACCGGGCGGCGGTAACGCTTCTTGCGGACGATTCGGTATCTGTCGCGGACAACAGGGAAAACTGGGCCAGGGTAGCCGTCTTTGTGAACGGCAGCCGTGTGGTGGATGCCATGATGGACGAGGCGAGGAAAGAATTTGTCATAGTGGACGGGGGGCAGGTCCAGGAGTACCATGTGGAGATCGTGAAGCTGTCCGAGACCGCCATGTCCACCGTTGGAATCCGGGAAATTGCCGTGGACGCCGAGGACGGCATCCATCCGGCGGCGGAGAAAGCGCACTTTATAGAGATCGTGGGAGACTCCATTACCTGTGGCTATGGCGTGGACGACGAGGTGGCGGAGCACAGCTTTGTTACGGGAACGGAGGATGTGACTCGGGCGTATGCCTACCGCACCGCCAAGGCGCTGGACGTGGACTACAGCCTGGTCTCTATCAGCGGTTACGGCATCATTTCCGGCTATGTGGATGCCGGACAGCCCCCGAAGCCGGAGCAGACGATACCGCAGTATTATGAGAAGCTGGGCTTTTCCTACGGAAGATACCTCGGCAGGACACCGTCGGAGATCCCCTGGGACTTCCGGCGCCAGCCGGAGCTGGTGGTCATCAATCTGGGCACCAATGATGACAGCTACACGCAGGATTTCCCGGACAGGCAGGAGGCGTACCGCGCGGCTTACGTGGATTTCCTCAGGCAGGTGCGCAGCCGCAACCCCGGCGCAAAGATCCTCTGTGTGCTGGGGATCATGGGAGACCGCCTATACCCGATGGTCGAAAAGGCGGTGTCGGATTACCGGAACGAGACGGGGGACGCCGATATCGACTCTATGAAGTTTGACGTGCAGCTGGAGGCGGACGGTTATGTGGCCAACTGGCATCCCACGGCGGTGACTCACGGGAAGGCGGCGGAGAAGCTTACCCGCAAAATCAGGGAACTGATGGGGTGGAGGTGAGGGCGCTTTGCGCCTGCCTTTGCCGCAAAAAAGCGCTCCCGGCTGGACTGTTACGAAAAATCATCGGAGAACAGGAGAGTTATTGTTATCATGGAAGAAATCATGGAACCGTTACCAAATGGAAGGATGCAGTTTGCGGTGTTGATCGACGCGGACAATGTCAGCTCGAAATACGCGGCTACGATCTTTGAAGAACTGGAGAAATACGGCCTGACCTCTTACCGCAGGATATATGGCAACTGGTCCAAGGGAAACGGCTGGAATGAGGGAATGCTGCTGGAGTATTCCATCATGCCCGTGCAGCAGTTTTCCTATACCACCGGAAAGAATGCAACCGATATGGCTATGGTGATCGACGCCATGGACATCCTCTACAAGAATAAAGTACAGGGATTCTGCCTGGTCACAAGCGACAGCGACTTCACCCGCCTGGCTATGCGGCTGCGGGAGGAGAATATGTTTGTGCTGGGCATGGGCGAGTCCAAGACGCCCCCGGCCCTGACCCGGGCCTGCAACCGCTTCATCCACCTGAATCTGGTGGCGGAGCAGAATAAGTCCGGCGGAGAGAGCGCGACCCTGGAGCCGGAGGAGAATGTGACGCCTATTTCCGAAGTGCGGGCGGCGGTGCTGGCCCTGATCAATGAGAACGGGGGGAACAGGGTAGACCTTTCCCGCATCGGCAGCCGGCTCAACGACAAGTTTTCGGACTTTGACGTGCGGAATTACGGCTATACCAAACTCAGCACACTGATCAGCCAGGAACTGCCGGATATGAATATGAGTATGAGCAAGGGTTCCAACCAGTATTATGTGGAACAGTGCTCCACTCTGACGAAGGAGGAGCTGGAACAGGAGATCTGCTCCATGATCCGTAAAAACGGCGGGATGATCGAAAATCTCTCCATACTGAATGACGAGCTCCACAAGAAATACAAACAGCTGGATTTCAGGCAGTTTGGCTACAGCCGTATATCCAGCTTCCTGCGCAGCTTAAGTTCGGTCAACATCCACGAAAACGTGGTTTCGCTAAAGGATAAGTAGATATGGATCTGTTTGAATACATGCGGTCCGCCGCCATGGAAAAGGAATCGCCCCTGGCGGCGAGAATGCGCCCCAGGACGCTGGATGAGGTGGTGGGGCAGGAGCACATCATAGGAAAGGATAAGCTGTTGTACCGGGCCATCAAGGCGGACAAGATCAGCTCGGTCATTTTCTACGGGCCGCCGGGCACGGGAAAGACCACCCTGGCGCGTGTCATCGCAAACACCACCAGCGCCGAGTTCACTCAGATCAACGCCACTGTAGCCGGGAAAAAGGATATGGAGGAGGTAGTGGCAAAGGCGAAAGAGTTCCAGGGGATGTACGGGAAGCGCACCATCCTGTTCATCGATGAGATCCATCGGTTCAACAAGGGGCAGCAGGATTACCTTCTGCCGTTTGTGGAGGACGGGACGCTGATCCTCATTGGAGCCACTACGGAGAATCCTTATTTTGAGGTAAACGGCGCACTGCTGTCCCGGTCTGTGATATTTGAGTTAAAGCCGATCCCGGTGGAAGCGGTGAAGGAACTGATAAGAAGGGCGGTCTATGATGAGGAGCGGGGCATGGGGTCCTATCGGGCGGAGATCAGCGGGGAGGCGTTGGACTTTCTGGCCGATATGTCCGGCGGGGACGCCAGGCAGGCACTGAACGCGGTGGAGCTTGGGATCATGACCACGGGCCGCGGTGAGGACGGGAAGATCCACATCACGCTGGATGTGGCTCAGGAATGTATTCAGAAAAGGGTCCTGCGCTACGACAAGTCGGGGGATGATCATTATGATACCATTTCCGCGTTTATCAAGAGTATGCGGGGATCCGACCCGGATGCGGCGGTCTATTACCTGGCGCGGATGCTGTCCGCCGGAGAGCAGGTGGCATTTATCGCCAGGCGCATTATGATCTGCGCCGCCGAGGATGTTGGAAACGCGGACCCGAACGCGCTTGTGGTGGCCACAAACGCTTCGCTGGCGGTAGAGAGGATCGGTATGCCGGAGGCGCAGATCATCCTGGCACAGGCGGCTGCCTATGTGGCATGTGCCCCCAAGAGCAACGCGGCGTGTAGCGCGATCTCCGAGGCCATGGACACAGTGGAGAGGACGGGAAACCTTCCCATTCCCGCCCATCTTCAGGATGCCCATTACAAGGGGGCGGCGAAGCTGGGGCATGGGACAGGGTACAAGTATGCCCATGATTACCCAAATCACTATGTAAAGCAGCAGTACCTTCCCTATGAATTAAACGGAAAAGAATTTTACAAGCCTACCGGGAACGGGTATGAGATGAAGATACGGGAACACATGAAATGGCTCAAAACCCAGGAGGAGAGCCGTCTTTCCGGGGAGGACTGAAAGCCGCCTCAGAAAAGCTGCTGCGTCAGGTATTGGTAGATCTCCTGATTTTTTTTCTGCCAGTTGTCACAGATGGCGTCGGCAATCTCTGTGGTGGGAACCGAAAGGATGAGCTCTACCAGTTTGACGCCGTTGTCCTGGGCGATCAGGTGAGCCTCATATTCCCCGGAGACGGATTTGTAGTAGTTTCCCTGGATGGATACCTCGTCTCGCAGAGAGATCTCGTTTTCCTGAAAAAAGCTGTCGATGTCCTGGCGGATAGGCTCGCTGATGCGATCCTGGAAAAAGTGGAGCGTCTCCCGGCCCTCAGCGGTGATGGAAAGATGTGTGCGGTTGCGGATGGTCTCGGATGTGATCATGCCTGCCTCCCGGAGTTCGCCGAACACCTGCTGCAGCGTCATGAAATCGGTATAGTCCTTTTCCAGCAAAAAATCGCTGACCTGTGCGGCGGTCAGGGAGAAGTTTACCCGGTTCAGCATGTACAGAACGATCAGTTTATATAAGGTAATGGTTTCCTGCAGCATAATTTCCCCCATTCTTCCGCCTTTGCGGATATATTTCCGGCTCCCCGGCCTCGCCGGGGAGCCTGTTTTTATGGCCCTGCCAGGGAGCTTATTCTCATGGCAAAGCTTGCAAGCCTGTTTTATGGTTTTATCGGGGAGCCTGTTCCCATGGCAACGCTTGCAAGCCTGTTCGCCCTGCAGCCGCAAGAGCCGTGGCAGTCTTCAGCGGATATGGGATTTTACGGCTTCCGCTACCAGCTCCGCCACTCTGGGATCGAACGCTTCGGGCATGATATTGTCTTCGCTCAATTCCTCTTCTGGAACGAGGCTGGCGATAGCCTCGGCGGCGGCCAGTTTCATCTCCTCCGTGATCTGCGTGGCCCTGCCCTCCAGGGCTCCCTTGAAGATGCCGGGGAAAGCAACGACGTTATTGACCTGGTTAGGGAAGTCGCTTCGGCCCGTGCCGACCACCCTTGCGCCCGCCGCCTTTGCCACGTCGGGCATGATCTCAGGAACCGGGTTCGCCATGGCGAAGAGGATGGAATCCCTGTTCATGGAGGCCACCATCTCCGCGGTGACAATGTTGGGGGCGGATACGCCGATGAAAATGTCCGCTCCTTTCAGGGCGTCTGACAGTGTGCCTGTCTTGTTGTCCGGGTTTGTCACCTGGGTCATTTCCTGCTGCATCCAGTTTAAGCCCTCTGTGGTTTTGGATAGGATGCCGACCTTGTCGCACAGAGTGGTATTGGGAAAGCCGTAGGTCAGCAGCAGTTTTGTGATGGCGATGCCGGCGCTTCCGGCGCCGTTTACCACGACCCGGCACTGTTCCTTTTTCTTGCCGACTACCTTCAGGCCGTTGATAATGCCTGCCAGCACTACGATAGCGGTTCCGTGCTGATCGTCGTGAAAGACGGGGATGTCAAGAGCTGCCTTCAGCCTTTCCTCTATCTCAAAACATCTGGGGGCGCTGATATCCTCCAGGTTGATACCGCCGAATCCCGGCGCCAGCCAGGTCACGGCCTTTATGATCTCTTCGGTGTCCTGGGTGTCCAGGCAGATGGGAACGGCGTTGACGCCGCCAAATTCCTTGAACAGCACGGCCTTGCCCTCCATGACGGGCATGGCGGCGTGAGGGCCGATGTTTCCAAGGCCCAGCACGGCGCTTCCGTCGGAAACCACGGCGATGGTGTTGGCTTTCATGGTGTACTGATAGGCGGCTTCCTTATCCTGGGCGATCACCTTGCAGGGTTCGGCCACTCCGGGAGTATAAGCGATGGCAAGGTCTTCCCTGGTCCTGACCGGGCTCTTGGAGACCGTTTCCAGCTTGCCGTTCCATTTTTTGTGCATTTCAAGGGCTTTTTCGTTGGCTGTCATGACAATACCTCTCTGTGTTTATTCCCGCTGGCAGCGAGCCGGGCGGCCGTGCAGGCATGGCCGTTTGGCGGCTGCCGGGGGTGTATGTAAACGGTGTCCGTTTGTTTCCTTATAAATATATACTAGTTTCCCTTTTACCGCAAGTATTTTGTTGGCGGCTGGCAAAACTGACATTTTATGGGCAAAGGCAGTTGCGGAACAACGAAAAACGCGTAAGCGTGGCTTTGCGAATGGCTCGGGCTGAACTGTCATATCGGGTGATGGTTTTCAGGTGGGTTTTCAGGTGATGGTTTTTCTGAAACAAAATGGTTGACACGGGGCCTCGGGGGGGTAGAATGGAAGCGCAGATGTGGGAAAATATGGGAAAGAATTTCGGGCAGCCAAAAGGTGATCGGAAATTTACAGGCGGGTTTTGTGGAGGCAGGGGGAAAACGAATGCAGAATCATATTCTGAGCGATCTGTACCGTATCGTGAAAGAAAAACCGGATAAGACAGCCTATTCCGACGGGGAGAACAGCCTCACTTTCCGGGAAGTATATCAGCAAAGCCATAGCATCGGAAGCTACTTATATGAACAGGGGATCTACAAACAACCCATAGTGATCTTTATGAAAAAATCGCCGCAGGAGATCGCCGCTTTTTTTGGGGCCGTCGCGGGAGGATGTTT
>CANPYT010000067.1 GCA_947588705.1 uncultured Acetatifactor sp.
GATAGCCATCGCCAGGGCGATCCTGAACGACCCCAGGCTGCTGATCCTGGACGAGGCCACCTCCGCGCTGGATACGGAGAGCGAATTCCTGATCCAGCAGGCTTTGGACCGCCTGGTGAAGGGGAGGACCACATTCGCTATTGCCCACAGGCTTTCCACCCTGCGGAACGCGGACCGGCTGGTGGTGATCGACAAACACGGCGTGGCGGAGATCGGGACCCACAACGAGCTGCTGGAAAAGAAGGGCATGTACTACGGCCTGGTGACGGCCCAGCTGAAGATGGCGGAGGGAAAGTAAAAAATACTTGACACAGATTTCCCGTTGGAGTAATATAATAAAAAATCAAACAGCACAACTTGAAACCGTAGATGTGGAGATAAAAACAGTACGTGCACTTACAGAGAGACCGGAGGCTGAGAAAGGTCGGAACGCAGGCTGTTAAATGGGCCACGGAGGGCGCGGGGAACGAAAGAGGATCCTCTTTTCAGTATTCCGCGACGCAGGGCAAGCGTCAGATGCCGGGAATATGATAGTATTCCGTGAGAGCGCTCCGGAAGGGGCGAAGCAAGGTGGCACCGCGGGAAAGATTTACCCGTCCTTGACAGAAAGCTCGTATTTCTGTCAGGGACTTTTTTTGTGCGGCAGCGGGCCGCGCCTGTGGCAGAAGAAAAACGAAACCAATGCCGTTTTCTGCGGCGGAAAGGGAGGGCATATGAAACTGCAGCCGACTTTGGAGGAATGTAAAAAACTGGCGGAAGAGGGGCGTTACGGCGTCATACCCGTCAGCACGGAGATCCTGGCGGACACCTCCACGCCCATAGAGGTGCTGCGGATCCTGAAAAAGGTGAGCGCACATGTATATCTGCTGGAAAGCGCGGAAGCCGACAAGCGCTGGGGCCGGTATTCTTTTCTGGGATACGACCCGCTGCTGGAGATCACCTGTTACAATGGAACGACCCGTATCCAAAACCCGCTGACCAGCCAGACAACCACAGAGGATATCCGCGCCTGTATCCGGGGGATCGTCGAGGAGAACCGGAGCCCCAGGCTGGCCTTCCTGCCGCCCTTTACCGGAGGGCTGGTGGGGTACTTCTCTTACGATTACATCAAGTACAGCGAACCCGCGCTGAAGCTGGACGCAAAAGATGAGGAGGGGTTTCAGGATGTCAACCTGATGCTGTTCCATAAGGTGATCGCCTTTGACAACTACCGTCAGAAGATCATACTGATCACCAACATCAAGACCGACGACGTGGAGTCGAATTACAATAAGGCGGCCCTTGAACTGGATGGCATGAGGCAGCTGATCCGGAAAGGGGAAAAGGCGGAGCATGTGCCCCTTAAGCTGAGATCGGGATTCCGCCCGCTCTTTGGCCAGGAGGAATACTGCCGGATGGTGGAGAGAGGGAAGCATTATATAAAGGAAGGGGATATCTTTCAGGTGGTGCTTTCCAACCGGCTGGAGGCGGATATGGAGGGGAGCCTTCTGGACGCGTACCGGGTCCTGCGTACCACGAACCCTTCCCCCTATATGTTCTACTTCTCGGGAAATGACGGGGAGATCGCGGGGGCGAGCCCGGAGACGCTGGTAAAACTGGAAGGGGAAAAGCTTTACACCTTTCCCCTGGCGGGAACGCGGCCCCGAGGAAAGACGGAGGATGAGGACAGGCGGCTGGAAAAGGAACTCCTGGCGGATGAAAAGGAGCTGGCTGAGCACAATATGCTGGTGGACCTGGGCCGGAACGACATCGGGAAGATCAGCAGGGTGGGAACTGTCAACGTGGAAAAATACATGTCCATCGAGCGGTACTCCCATGTGATGCACATCGGTTCCACGGTCAGCGGCATTTTGCGGGAGGACAAAGACGCGCTGGATGCGGTGGACGCGATCCTGCCGGCGGGAACCCTCTCGGGTGCGCCAAAGCTGAGGGCCTGCGAGATCATCAACGAGCTGGAAAACAATAAGAGAGGCATTTACGGCGGCGCCATAGGATATGTCTCCTTCACGGGAAACCTGGACACCTGCATCGCCATCCGCCTCGCCTTTTCCAAAAACGGCAAGGTATTTATCCGTTCCGGCGCCGGTATCGTGGCGGACAGTGTGCCGGAGAAGGAGTACAGGGAGTGCATTCAGAAGGCCGCCGCAGTGAAAAACGCGGTGGAGGCGGCACAGGAGGGCTTGGAAGAATGATTTTATTGATCGATAATTATGACAGTTTTTCCTATAATGTATATCAGCTGGCAGCCTCCGTGGACCCGGACGTGAAAGTGATCCGAAACGACGAGATGACGGTGGAGGAGATCCGGGCGCTGAAGCCGGAGCGGATCCTCCTTTCCCCGGGCCCAGGCCGGCCGGCCGACGCGGGGATCTGCGAGGAGGTGATCCGGAGTTTCGCGGGGGAGATCCCTATTTTAGGGATCTGCCTGGGCCATCAGGCCATCTGTGAAGTGTTTGGGGCGAAGGTGACTTACGCGAAACAGCTGATGCACGGCAAGCAGTCCCTGGCGGCGCTGGATCCCGACAGCGTCCTTTTCCGGGGGATGGAGCGGGAGATCACCGTGGCCCGGTACCATTCCCTGGCGGCGGATCCCGGCACCATGCCGGACTGCCTGAAGGTGACGGCGCGGACGGCGGACGGTGAGATCATGGCGGTGGAGCACAGGGAATATCCCGTTTACGGCGTACAGTTCCACCCGGAGTCGGTGCTGACGCCGGACGGCCTTCGGATCATGGAAAACTTTATGGGGAGTCCGGCCCGCCAAGGCGGCGCAGCCGGGGGCGGCCCTCAAGGCACAGCGAAAAACGCATCAGGATCAGCTCCTGAGAAAGGAAGGGAAAAAATGATCGGAGAAGCAATTTTAAAACTGACGAAAAAAGAAGATATCGGCTACGAGATGGCGAAGCAGGTCATGAATGAGATCATGGGCGGCGAGGCTTCGGATGTACAGAAGAGCGCGTACCTCACAGCTCTCAGCATGAAAGGGGAAACAATTGAGGAGATCACGGGCTCGGCGGAGGCCATGCGCAGCCATGCCCTGCCGGTAAAGCCGGACAGGGAGGTGCTGGAGATCGTGGGGACCGGCGGAGACGGCTCCAATTCCTTCAACATTTCCACGACCGCGTCCCTGATCATTTCGGCGGCGGGCGTACCGGTGGCAAAACACGGGAACCGGGCAGCCAGCTCCAAGTCCGGCGCGGCGGACTGCCTGGAGGCGCTGGGGGTGAATATCTCCCTGGAGCCGGAGCAGGCGGAAAAACTGATCCGGGAGGCGGGGATCTGTTTCTTCTTTGCCCAGAAATATCACACGGCCATGAAATATGTGGGGCCGATCCGCAAGGAGCTTGGCATACGGACGGTGTTCAATATCCTTGGGCCCCTGACCAATCCGGCAAAGCCCGCCATGCAGGTCATGGGCGTGTATGACGAGAGCCTCCTGGAGAGTATGGCGCATGTGCTGAGCAACCTTGGCGTGCGGAAGGGCATGGTGGTATACGGCCAGGAGAAGCTGGATGAGATCTCGATCTGCGGCCCCACCAGCGTCTGCGCCTTCCACAACGGACAGTTTAAGCGCTACACGGTCACGCCTGAGGAAGCGGGGCTGAAACGCTATGGCAGGGAGGAACTGCTGGGCGGAACGCCAGAGGAAAATGCGGAGATCACCAGGAAGATCCTGACCGGCGACGAGCAGGGGGCAAAGAGGGATGCGGCCGTGATCAACGCGGCGGCGGCGCTGTTTGTGGCGGGAAAGGCCCTGAGCCTGAAAGAGGCCGTAAAGATAGCCCAGGAGACCATTGACAGCGGAAAGGCTTACGAAAAGCTGAATGAATTTATAAGGCTGTCCAACGCGTAAAACGGCAGAAGCGGCCCGGCGGAAAATTTTTGGAGCGGGAGGCGGATGGAGGACGATATGATACTGGAAGAGATCGCGGCAAAGACCGCGGAACGAGTGGAAGAGAAGAAGCGGAGGCTGCCCCTGGCGGAGCTTCGGGCGCAGGCCCGGGCCATGGACAGCTCCACGGGGTTTCCCTTTGAGAAAGCGCTGGCAAAGCCCGGTATGAGCTTTATCTGCGAGGTGAAAAAAGCATCTCCCTCAAAGGGGGTCATCGCGGAGCATTTTCCCTATGTGGAGATCGGAAAAGCCTATGAGCAGGCGGGGGCTGACGCCATGTCCGTCCTGACGGAACCCTATTATTTTCAGGGGAGTGACGAATATCTGGCCGCCATCCGCAGGGAGGTCTCAATCCCGCTGCTTCGGAAGGATTTCACCGTGGACGAATATATGCTCTATGAGGCGAAAAAGATAGGGGCGGACGCGGTGCTCCTGATCTGCGCCATCTTAAGCCGGGAGCAGCTGGCGGAATACGCGCAGATCGCGGAGGAGCTGGGGCTTTCGGCGCTGGTGGAGGCCCATGACGAGCGGGAGGTCCGGATGGCCGTGGAGGCCGGGGCGAGGATCGTCGGCGTGAACAACCGGAACCTGAAGGATTTTACCGTGGATATTTCAAACTCCGTGCGTCTGCGGGAACTGGTGCCCCGGGAGATCCTCTTTGTGTCGGAGAGCGGGATGAAGACCAGGGCGGATATTGCCAGGCTTGAGGAGAACGGGACGGACGCGGTACTGATCGGCGAAACGTTTATGCGAAGCGCCGACAAGGCTGGGATGCTGAGGGAGCTGAGAGGATGCTGAGGGAAAAAGAGGCCGGGACGAAGATCAAACTCTGCGGCATGTTCCGGCGGGCGGATATCGGGTTTGTGAATGAGGTAAAGCCGGATTACTGCGGATTTGTCTTGGCGGAGGGCTTCCGGCGCAGGATCCTGCCGGAGCAGGCGGCGGAATTTCGGTCGATCCTGGACCCGGCCATCCCGGCGGTGGGGGTGTTCGTGGATAATCCCTGCGAGGAAGTGATCTCCTACCTGCAGAGAGGGGTCATCCAGATGGCGCAGCTCCACGGGCGGGAGTCCGAGGAGGACATCTGTTATATTAAGGCGGTGACCGGGAAGCCGGTGATCAAGGCGGTGAAGGTGCAGAGCCGGTACGATGTGGAGGCATGGCTGGACTCGGCGGCGGATTACCTGCTCTTTGACGGCGGGACCGGTTCCGGGAAAGCTTTTGACTGGAGGGCGCTCCGCGGTGTTGACAGAGACTTTTTCCTGGCAGGCGGGCTGAACGGCGAAAACCTTAGGGAAGCTATGGAGACGGTGCGGCCCTTTGGGGTGGACTTAAGCTCCGGCGTGGAGACCGACGGGGTCAAGGATCCTGAGAAAATGCGGACGGTGACGGCGCTGGTCAGGGGCTGGAACGGAGGAAGCTGAGAAGCTGAGGGCCGGGGAGGCGGCAAAACGTAAGACGGCGGGAACGGCAGACAGCCCGCAGAGGGATAGGAAAGCGGAAGAAGCGCGGGAAGGGCGCGGAAGTGGAGGGAAAGATGGAAAAAGGACGCTACGGCATACACGGTGGACAGTATATTCCGGAGACATTGATGAATGAACTGATCCGCCTGGAGGAATGTTACGAAAAATATAAGAAAGATCCGGAGTTTCAGGCGGAGCTTGACACGCTGAACCGGGAATACGCGGGAAGGCCCTCGCTTTTGTATTACGCGGAAAAGATGACGAAGGACCTGGGAGGCGCGAAGATCTATCTGAAGCGGGAGGACCTGAACCATACCGGTTCCCACAAGATCAACAACGTGCTGGGCCAGGCTCTTCTGGCAAGGAAGATGGGAAAGACCCGCATCATCGCGGAGACCGGGGCCGGCCAGCACGGCGTGGCCACGGCCACGGCTGCGGCGCTCCTGGGCATGGAATGCGAGATCTATATGGGAAAAGAGGATACGGTGCGCCAGGCCCTGAACGTGTACCGCATGGAGCTTTTGGGGGCGAAGGTCCATCCCGTGACGTCAGGAACGCAGACGCTGAAGGATGCGGTCAACGAGTGTATGCGGGAGTGGACTAACCGGGTGGACGATACCTTGTATGTGCTGGGCTCCGTCATGGGTCCCCATCCTTTCCCCATGATCGTCCGGGATTTCCAGAGCGTGATCAGCAGGGAAGCCAGAGACCAGATCCTGAAGAAGGAGGGGAAGCTCCCGGCCGCCGTGGTGGCCTGCGTGGGGGGCGGCAGCAATTCCATGGGCGCTTTTTACAACTTTATTCCCGACAGCGAGGTTGAGCTTATCGGCTGTGAGGCCGCGGGGAAAGGCGTCGATACGGCGTTTACGGCCGCGACGATCGCCACGGGGAGCCTTGGGATCTTCCACGGGATGAAGTCCTATTTCTGCCAGGATGAATACGGCCAGATCGCGCCGGTCTACTCGATCTCCGCCGGCCTGGATTATCCCGGTATCGGCCCGGAACACGCGTATCTGCACGATATCGGCAGGGCGCAGTATGTGCCGATAACGGACGATGAGGCGGTGGATGCCTTCGAATATATCGCCCGGACGGAGGGGATCATCTGTGCCATTGAGAGCGCCCATGCGGTGGCGCATGTGAGGAAGATCGCAAAGAACTACAGACCGGACCAGAGCATTATCGTCTGTCTGTCCGGCCGCGGGGACAAGGACGTGGCTGCGATCGCAAGATACAGGGGGGTGGATATCCATGAATAACAAGCTGAAAAAAGTGTTCGATACGCCGAACAAAAAGGCGTTTATCGGTTTCCTGACCGCCGGGGACCCCACTGCGGATTGTACGGTGGAGTGCATTTTGGAGATGGAGAGGGCCGGGGCTGACCTGGTGGAGATCGGCATCCCCTTTTCCGACCCCACCGCGGAGGGCGTTGTGATCCAGGACGCCAACATCCGCGCCCTGAAAAACGGCATGACCACGGACGGCGCTTTTGAGATCGTCCGCAGGGTCCGTGAGAGCTCCCAGATCCCTCTGGCCTTTATGACCTATGCGAACCCGGTGTTCCATTACGGATATGACCGATTTTTCGGCAGATGCCGGGAGCTGGGAGTGGACGCCGTCATCGTCCCGGATCTGCCATTTGAGGAAAAACGGGAGATGGAAGAGCCCGCCAACGCCGGAGATGTGGCGCTGATCTCTATGATCGCCCCCACATCCGAGAGCCGGATCCGTGAGATCGCGTCCCAGGCGAAAGGGTTTATTTACGTGGTGTCATCCATGGGCGTCACAGGCGTCCGCAGCGAGATCAGCACCGACCTTGGGGCTATCGTGAAGAGCATCCGGGAGGTGACGGATGTGCCCTGTGCCATCGGCTTCGGCATCAGTACGCCGGAACAGGCAAAAAGCATGGCGGCCGTCTCCGACGGGGCCATCGTCGGCAGCGCCATTGTGAAGATCCTTGCGAAATACGGCGAGAAGGCGGCGCCGGAAGTCTACAAGTACGTAAAGAGCATGAAGGAAGCGGTGCTGGAGGCGTGAGGAACCGTTGCCGTTCAGCCCGCGCCATTCGCAAAGTCGCGCTGCCGCGCTTTCCGGCGCTTTGCGCCTACCTTTGCTCATCAGAAGGCGCTCCGTCGGTTGCCGTATCCAGAGTAAAATTCGTGCGAGCACGATTTTCCTCTGAACACGGCGGCTGGCTCTGTAACCGTTCAGCCCGCGCCATTCGCAAAGTCGCGCTGCCGCGCTTTCCGGCGCTTTGCGCCTACCTTTGCTCATGAAATGGCGCTCCCTCGGTTGCCGTTCAGCCCGCGCCATTCGCAAAGTCGCGCATACGCGCTTTCCGGCGCTTTGCGCCTACCTTTGCTCATCAGAAGGCGCTCCCTCAGCCGCCGTATCCAGAGTAAAATTCGTGCAAGCACGATTTTCCTCTGAACACGGCGGCTGGCTGAACTGGGGGAAGAAATTTTTGTTGACAAAATAAGGTATGCTATGTATAATGAAGCAGTGTGTAAAAAACGCACAGGCTGTGAGGACAGGTGCACAGCTTAGGCTTGTACACATAGGAGACGTTATGCTGATCGATTTATCCAATGTGCTGACCAGGGAAGGACGCGAGGAGAACGTGGAGGCGCCGCTCGAAATGGCATGTTTTGACAGCGGGCAGGGCTCGTTCCCCATACTGGAAAAGACGCCGGTATCATTCAAGTTTTCCAATCTGGAGAATGGCAGGGCCAGGATCCAGGGAAACGCGGAGCTGGTATTCCGGGCGTTTTGCGACCGCTGCCTGACGGAGGTTCCTGTGAAGCTTTCCCTTGATTTTGACAGGCTTGTGACCTCTCCGGGGACGGAAGAGGACGAGAATGTGGACGACAAGGGCTTTATGGAGGATTACCAGCTCGATGTCGAGGCTTTTGTGTACAAGGAGATCATTGGTAACTGGCCTGCAAAGATCCTGTGTAAGGAAGACTGCAGGGGGCTCTGCCCCAAATGCGGACAGGATCTGAATATGAGGGATTGTGGATGCGATACCTTCGTTCCCGACCCGCGTATGGCAGTGATACAAGATATCTTCAACGCGAATAAGGAGGTGTAACGATGTCCATTTGTCCCAAGAATAAATCTTCTAAAAGTAGAAGAGACAAGAGACGCGCAAACTGGAAGATGAGCGCACCCACGCTGGTAAAGTGCAGCAAGTGCGGTGCCCTTATGATGCCCCACAGAGTTTGCAGGGCCTGCGGTTCTTATAACAAGAAGCAGGTCGTAAACGTTGACTGAGCTGAAAAAATGCGGAAATGCGGATGGCTCCTCCAATTGTTTGGAGGAGTTTTTTCTGCCCAAAAATTGCTTGATTTTTATACAGGTGTTTAGTATAGTTATATAGAGTATGGAACGGCGGTGGGAAAAGCCGTCGAATCATTTCCACGGAAGGAAAAAGGGATGTCTGAGATAGTAAATGTAGCTGTGGATGCCATGGGCGGAGACAATGCGCCGGACGAGGTCGTGAAGGGCGCCGTGGAGGCTGTGTGCGAGGACAAGCGGGTCAAGGTCTTTCTGGTAGGCCGGGAAGATGTGATCCGGAAGACATTGAAAGATTATACCTATGACGCAGACCGGCTGGAAGTGGTACATGCCCCGGAGGTGATCGAGACAGGGGAACCCCCTGTAAAGGCCATCCTTACAAAGAAAGATTCCTCCCTGGTCAAATGTATGAATATGGTGAAAGAGGGCAGCTGCGACGCGCTGGTCTCCGCGGGGAGCACTGGGGCGGTGCTGGTGGGCGGCCAGGTCATCGTGGGCCGGATCAAAGGCGTTGAGAGGCCGCCCCTGGCCCCCATTATCCCTAATGTCAAGGGCGTGAGCCTGCTTTTGGACTGCGGGGCCAACGTGGACGCGAAGCCCTCCCAGCTGCTCCAGTTCGCGAAGATGGGAAGCATCTATATGGAGAGCGTCATCGGCGTAAAGAACCCGAGAGTGGGCCTTGTGAATATTGGGGTGGAAGAGGAGAAGGGGAACGCCCTGACGAAGGAGACGTACCCCCTCCTGAAAAACTGCCCTGAGATCAATTTTATCGGCAACGTGGAGGCGAGGGACATTCCCTTAGGAGGGGCGGATGTCCTGGTCTGCGAGGCGTTTTCGGGAAATATCGTGCTGAAGATGCTGGAGGGCGTTAGCTCGGCGCTGATCGGCAGGATCAAGGCCGGCATGATGGGATCCCTGCGCAGTAAGATCGGCGCACTGCTGGTAAAGCCGGCGTTGAAGAGCACATTGAAGGATTTCAGTACGGAGGAATACGGCGGAGCGCCTCTTCTTGGGCTGAACGGCCTGGTGGTAAAGACCCACGGCAGCAGCAAGGCGATAGAGATAAAACATTCGATCCTGCAGTGTATTGCGTTTAAGGAACAGGATATCAGCCGGAAGATCAGAGAACAGATCGTCCTGGAGGATTAGGGGACCGTTCCGAGAGGGCTCGTTAAGAAGATAAATTAAGAAAAGAGGGAAGCATCATGGAATTTGAAAAGCTGAAGAAAGTAATTGCAGAGGTACTGAATGTGGACCCTGAAGAGATCACGATGGAGACCACCTTTATGGATGACCTTGGGGCTGACTCCCTGGATGTGTTCCAGATCATCATGGGGATCGAAGAGGAGTTTGACATTGAGATCCCGGCGGAAAAGGCGGAGAAGATCACCACCGTTGAGGAGGCGGTGGAACTGATCAAGGGTGCGCTTGGCTGAGGGGAGGCCGGGCCTGGATTTAGAGCTTTGATAAGAGCAGTCCGCCGTGGGCAGGTCCGCCGGGCGTACTGCTTCTTTGCATTGAAAGGAATGTCGTTGCGGCAGGGTGTGAGTGAAAATGCAGGAAGGATATACGTTAAAAACGTTGGAGGAGCGTATCGGCTATGAGTTCCGGAATAAGGCGCTGCTGAGACAGGCGCTGACCCACAGCTCTTTTACCAACGAGCAGAAGATCAACAAGACGAATAATTACGAGAGGCTGGAATTTCTGGGGGATGCGGTCTTGGAGCTGGTGTCCAGCGACTTCCTTTTCCGGGAGCATCCGGAGATGCCGGAGGGGGAGCTGACCAAAATGCGCGCGTCCATGGTCTGTGAGCCTTCCCTTGCTTTCTGCGCCAGGGATCTGGAGCTGGGGGAATTTATCCGCCTGGGGAAAGGGGAGGAAAATACCGGGGGCAGGAACCGGGAGAGCATCACGTCCGATGCCATGGAGGCGCTGATCGGGGCCATTTACCTGGACGGCGGGATGAGGGACGCCAGGGCGTTTATCGACCGCTTCGTGTTGTCCGACCTGGAGGACAAGCAGCTTTTTTATGACAGCAAGAGCAACCTTCAGGAGCTGGTGCAGGGAAGGTTCAAGCGGGAGCTGAGTTATGAGCTGCTGGAGGAGAGCGGGCCGGAGCACAATAAGACTTTTCGGGTGTCCGTGCAGATGGGAAAGGAAGTCCTTGGCCAGGGCCAGGGCAGGACGAAGAAGGCGGCGGAACAGCAGGCGGCATATGAAGCGCTGCTGCGGTTGAAGGAAAGAGGACATGTATTTAAAAAATATTGAAGTACAGGGTTTCAAATCATTTGCCAACAAAATAAATTTTCAGTTTCACAATGGAATCACGGGGATAGTGGGCCCGAACGGCAGCGGCAAGAGCAACGTGGCGGATGCCGTGCGCTGGGTGCTGGGGGAGCAGCGGGTAAAGCAGCTTCGCGGAGCCAGTATGCAGGATGTCATTTTCTCGGGAACAGAAAACAGGAAGCCTTTGAGTTACGCGGTGGTGGCCATCACCCTGGACAACTCCGACCATCAGCTGGCCATCGACTTTGACGAGGTTACGGTGACAAGGCGGCTTTACCGTTCCGGAGAAAGTGAATATCTGATCAATGGGGCCCCCTGCCGGTTAAAGGATGTGAATGAGCTGTTTTATGATACCGGTATCGGCAAGGAGGGATATTCCATTATCGGCCAGGGCCAGATCGACAAGATCCTGAGCGGCAAACCCGAGGAGCGCAGGGAGCTCTTTGATGAAGCGGCGGGTATCGTGAAGTATAAGCGCCGGAAAGCCGCGGCGCAGGCAAAGCTGGAGAACGAGAAGCAGAACCTGGTGCGCGTAAACGATATCCTGGCCGAGCTGGAAAAACAGGTGGGCCCCCTGGAACGCCAGGCGGAGGTCGCGAGGATATACCTGCGCCACAGGGAAGAGCTGAAAAAGCTGGATGTGAATGTATTCCTTCTGGAGAATGTGCGGCTCCGGGAACAGCTTGCCGCTGTGGAGGAGAAGTATGGCCTGGCCAACGGGGAACTGGAGGACACCAGGTCGAAATATGAGCAGATCAGGGAAGAATACCAGCAGATCCAGGAGGAGATAGAACGCCTGGACGAGGCCATCGAGGAGGCGCGGAGCAGCGTCACGGACGCGGGGCTGACGCGGGGAAAGCTGGAAGGCGAGATGAATGTCCTGAAGGAGCAGATCAATTCCGCCAAGGGCAGCGAAGCCCATCTGGCCAACCGCAGAAATACCCTTCAGGAAGAGATCGCGGCAAAGGAGAAGGATAAGGAAGATCTGCTTCAGGAGAAAGGCGAGGCGGACAGCCAGGTGCGGAACCTGGCCGCCACAGCGGAGGAAATGCGGGCGAAGCTGGAAGCCATTCAGGGAAAGGTGGAGGACCTCAACGCCCAGATCGAGGCCGGGAAGAATACCATCATCGGTGAGCTGAACCAGCGAGCCACGATCAAGTCAAAGATGGGGCGCTTTGACACCATGATGGAGCAGGTAAAGATCCGCAAGGCCGAGTTGAACTCCCGCCTTCTCCGCGCAAAGTCTGACGAGGTGGCCAGGGAGGAGGGCCTGAAAAAGCTGGAGGCTGAATTTGACGCCGTCAGCGAGCAGCTGCGGGCCCAGACGGAGCAGGAGGCGGAGACGGAGCGAAAGCTTGGGGATATGCGGGAGACCCTGGCCCGTAAGGACGCGAAGCTGCGGGAGACTCAGAGCGCCTACCACATGGAGCGTTCCAAGCTGGAGACCCTGTCAAACCTGACCGAGCGCTATGAAGGTTACGGCGGCAGCGTGAAAAAGGTCATGGAACAAAAGGAGAAGGAAAAGGGCATCATCGGGGTCGTGGCGGATATCATCACCGTGGAGAAGAAGTATGAGACAGCCATCGAGACCGCCCTTGGCGGCAATATCCAAAACATCGTCACCGACAATGAGGATACCGCCAAGAAGATGATCCAATACTTAAAGAATAACAGGCTGGGGCGGGCTACCTTCCTGCCGCTGACCAGCATCACCAGCCCGCAGGAGTTCAAGACGCCGGAGGTGCTGAAGGAGAAGGGCGTCATCGGCATGGCGGACGGTTTGGTGCGGATCGACAGCAGATACGCAAACGTTGCCAAGGCGATGCTGGGCCGTATCGTAGTGGTAGACCATGTGGACAACGCGGTAAAGATCGCCAGGAAATACGATCACAGTATCCGCATGGTGACGCTGGAGGGAGAACTCCTGGTGCCCGGCGGCGCCATCAGCGGCGGCGCGTTTAAGAACAACAGCAACCTTTTAGGGAGACGCCGGGAGATCGACGAACTGGAGAAGCGGGTGAAACAGCTGCTGGCTTCGGTGGATGCCGTCAACCGGGAGATCGATGAGACCAAGGCTAACCGGAATCAGCTGCGGATGGAGCTGGAGGCCCTGAAAGCGGACATCCAGCGCAAGTCCATCGAGCAGAACACGGTGCGGCTGAACATCGCCCAGGCCAGGGAGCGCATGGAGGAGGAGTCGGAAGGCGCCGCTTCCCTGCGCAGGGAAGAGAAGGAGATCGAGGGGCAGCTGTCGCAGATAAGGAGCGACAAGGATTCCATCCAGAAGGAGCTGGCGGACAGCGAAGCGCTGGAGAAGGCTACCCAGGAACAGATCCTGGAAAAGCAGCGGGAGATGGAGGAACTGAGGAAGGAAGAGGCCGAGGCCGCGGCGCTGGTTTCCGAGTGGGATCTGAAGGTGGAGAAAATGCGCCAGGCCCAGGGCTTTAAACAGGCCAACGTGGACCGGATCGAGAGCGAGATCCTCCGCTCCCGCCAGGAGCTGGAGGAGATCCTGGAAGCGCTGGAGGAAAACAGCCGCCAGGTGGAACAAAAGAAACACAATATTCAGGAGATAGAGAAAACCATCGCCGTTTCCTGCGACATCCAGAACGAGTCGGAAGTCCGGCTGAGGGAAAATGTGGCCCGCAAGGAGGAACTGTCCGGGAAACAGAAGACATTTTTCCAGAGGCGGGAAGAGCTTTCGGACCACATGGCCGGCCTGGACAAGGAGGTATACCGCCTGAACGCGCAGAAGGAGCGGATGGAGGAAGCGCTGGAATCCCAGATCAATTACATGTGGGATGAATACGAGATCACGCTGACGGATGCCGCTTCCATGCGGGATGAAGAAATGACAGACCTGTCATCAATGAAGCGCGAGATATCATCCCTGAAGGAAAAGATCAAAAAGCTGGGCGACGTGAATGTCAACGCCATCGAGGACTACCGGGCCCTGATGGAGCGGTATGAGTTTTTGAAAACTCAGCACGATGACCTGGTGGAGGCGGAAAAGACCCTGGAAGGGATCATCCTGGAGCTGGATACCGCCATGAGGAAGCAGTTCGCGGAGAAATTTTCGGAGATCAACCGGGAGTTCGACAAGGTATTCCGGGAGCTGTTCGGCGGAGGCAAGGGTACCCTGGAGCTGATGGAGGACGAGGATATCCTGGAGGCGGGGATCCGCATTATTGCCCAGCCCCCCGGGAAGAAGCTGCAGAACATGATGCAGCTCTCCGGCGGGGAGAAGGCGCTGACGGCGATCTCCCTGCTGTTCGCCATCCAGAACCTGAAGCCTTCCCCTTTCTGCCTGCTGGACGAGATCGAGGCGGCGCTGGACGATTCCAATGTGGGGCGCTTTGCAAAATACCTGCACAAGCTGACAAAGAATACACAGTTTATCGTCATAACCCACAGGAGAGGTACAATGGAACAGGTGGACCGCCTGTATGGGATCACCATGCAGGAAAAGGGCGTGTCCACGCTGGTGAGCGTAAACCTGATAGATAAGGAATTGGATGACTAGGAGGTGCGCAAGCAGATGAGCGAGGGAAAAGGGAATCAGGCAGATCTGTTCCGAAACAATATCTACAACGTGGAGAAAGTGGAGGTTGAGGAGACAGCCCAGAAGCGGGGTTTTTTCGCCAGGCTAAAGGCCGGCCTTGCCAAGACCCGGGACAATATTGTAAAAGGGATCGATTCCGTATTCAGCGGCTATTCCGACATTGACGATGATTTTTATGAGGAACTGGAAGAGATCCTGATCATGGGGGATATGGGCGTCAGCGCCACGACGCGGATCATCGACCGGCTGAAGGAGCAGGTGGAGGAACGGCATTTGAAGCAGCCTTCCCAGTGCAAGCAGCTTTTGGTAGAGAGCATCCGGGAACAGATGCGGGTGGACGAGACGGCTTATGATTTTGAAAAGCGCCAGTCCGTGATCATGGTGATCGGGGTAAATGGCGTGGGGAAGACGACTACCGTCGGAAAGCTGGCGGGAAAGCTGAAAGACAACGGCCGCAAGGTGCTGATCGCCGCGGCGGACACCTTCCGCGCGGCGGCGGGAGACCAGCTGGCGGAATGGGCCAGAAGGGCGGACGTGCCCATGATCGGCGGGAAAGAGGGCGCCGACCCGGCCAGCGTGGTCTTTGACGCGGTGAATGCCGCCAGGGCCAGAAATGTGGACGTGCTGCTGATCGATACGGCGGGCAGGCTTCACAACAAGAAAAACCTGATGGAGGAGCTCCGCAAGATGAACCGGATCATCGACCGGGAATTTCCGGATGCCCACCGGGAAAACCTGATCGTGCTGGATGGCACTACAGGCCAGAACGCGCTGCTTCAGGCCCGGGAGTTTGGCGATGTGGCCGACCTGACCGGAATCGTCCTGACAAAGATGGACGGCACCGCCAAGGGCGGAATTGCGGTGGCGATCCAGTCGGAGCTGAACGTGCCGGTAAAATACATTGGGGTTGGCGAGACCATAGAGGACCTGCAGAAATTTGATCCGGATGAGTTCGTGAACGCCTTGTTTGATGTGACGCCCGGCCAGCCGTGACCACCGAAACGGGTCGCTGCCCCGTCAGGGGAGGCCCTTCCCCTTTTTC
>CANPYT010000068.1 GCA_947588705.1 uncultured Acetatifactor sp.
CAATGTGTTCAGCTGACATTTACTAATCGGTCGTAAGCTTAACCAAGGGAAATAAGAAGGAAGTCAGGGCAAGTAGGAAGGTTCAATGTTCGGTTTTGAGGGTATGAAGTCGAAAGAAAAGTAGGGAGTATAAGCTCCTTATTTTTTTGTAAAACAAACCTCCCTCTGCCGGAATAATAGCAGGAGAGGTTTGTTTTGTATGTCGGCCGCAGGAAAGGGGAAGACTTATGACGCCGGAAGGGGGAACGGGAGAGGAATGACGATTTTGCTTGTGGAGGACAATGAAGCCATTATCCTGGGATTGGAATATCTGTTAAAGCAGGAGGGATATCACGTACAGATCGCGAGAGATCTGAGGGAAGCGGAAACCTGTGTGGGGAAGGTGCCGCCGGATCTGATCCTGCTGGATATCACCCTGCCGGACGGAAATGGTTTTGATTTCTGCAGCCGGGTGAAAAAGACGGGCGAGGTTCCTGTCATTTTCCTGACAGCCCGGGAGGAAGAACGGGATGTGGTGCGGGGGCTTGACATGGGGGCGGACGATTATGTGGTGAAGCCTTTTCGGAACAGGGAACTGGTCTCCAGGATTAAAAGCGTACTGCGCAGGTACGGGAAGGGAAATGTGGTTTTGCAGTGCGGAGATATCACGTTGGACCAGGAAACGGGTAAGGTCTGCCGGAACGGCAGGGAGATCCCCCTCACAAAGCTGGAGTACAGGATCCTGTCTTCCATGATGGCCTGTCCGGGCAAGCTTTTTACCAGAGAGGAGATCCTGGCGGGGATATGGGATATTTCCAATCATTTCGTGAACGATAACACGCTAAGCGTTGCCATGAAGAGGATACGGGAAAAGCTTGGCGACGAGGACTGCAGCGTCATAACCACTGTGCGGGGAATCGGGTACCGGCTGGAAAAGGGATAATGAGCCCGGCATTTACAGTGAAAGCAGGGAGGAAGCGGTTTGAAAATGGTCTGGAACAGGGAACTGAAAAAATTGGGAGCGGCTTTTGCGGCGGTGAGCCTTGCCACATTCCTTTTGTGTAATCTGGCTTTTTGGCGGTATCGCGCGGAATCCGACAGAGAATATCAGGCGGTTCTCGCGTCGCTGGTCGGCAGTGTGCAGGATGCCTACCCGGAGGCGTCGGTGGAGGATGTGGTCGCGGTGCTGAACGGGCAGGATCCTGATGACGGGCAGGGGCAGAAATTCCTTCGCCGGTACGGTGCGTTTTTGGAAGACGATATAGTTGTATTTGAGGGCGCGAGGCGCAAGATGCAGGCTTTCCGGCGGCGGATGAACCTGACGCTCATAATATCCGCCGCAGTCTTTATGGGGGGCCTGTTTTTTTATCTGGCCGGCCGGCAGAAAAGGCTGCGGGATCTGTGCGGTTATATGGAGGAACTGGTCAGGGGGAATTATAAACTTGAGATACGGGGAAATGCGGACGATGAGCTCAGCGGGCTGAAAAATGAGGTCTATAAGCTGACGGTCTTTTTCCGGGAGCAGGCGGAGCGGGCGGCTGAAAACAGACGTGCGCTGGCGGATTCCGTGGCGGATATCTCCCATCAGCTGAAAACGCCGCTTACCTCTGTGACAGTGCTGGTGGATGACCTGGCCGACAACGAAGACATGGACGCGGACACCAGGCGGAGTTTCCTCACAGAGATCAGCAGACAGCTTGCGGGTGTTTCCTGGCTGACGGCAGTGATGCTGAAACTGTCGAGGCTGGATGCAGGTGTGGTGGAACTGGAAAAGGAGCCTCTGCGGGTAGCGGATCTGATGGAAGAGGTGTGCGGGCGGCTGGAACTGACGGCGGAGCTGAGGCAGGTAGAGTTCAGCAGGGATATTGCGGAAGATCTTCAGATCTCGGGTGACAGCCAGTGGCTGACGGAGGCTTTTTTGAATGTGGTGAAAAACGCCGTGGAACACAGCGAAGCCGGAGGGAAGGTGGAGATCAGCGCAAGCCGGAACGAGGTCTACACTATGGTGACGGTCCGGAACAGAGGGAAAGTGATCTCCGAGGAGGATCGGAAGCATCTGTTTGAGCGCTTTTATCGGGGGGCATCCGCCGGGAAGGACAGTGTTGGGATCGGCCTTGCGTTGACAAAGGAGATATTGAACCGGCAGGATGGTTCCATATCGGTGGAATCGGATCGGGAGAGGGGAACCATATTTTTTATTAAATTTTTCAAATGTCACTGAATTGTCATTTCCCTTTTTTATACTGTTCCCATATAAGAAATGCGCTGTCGTTAAAGACCGTTAAGAGGTATCCGGCGGTTTCCGGTGCAAGCTTTCCACAGCAGGAAGCGGAAGGGTACGGCGGAAGCGGTATGCCGGAACGGGTACGGCGGAAACGGTATGCCAGGAAACGCTATGCCGGGAAGCGGTGTGCCAGGACGGGTATGCCGGAAAGCGGGAGAGCAGCCGCCGGGAAGCGGGCGGGGAGCATCGGCAGGCCGCAGGAAAGGGATGGGATGAGAGAATGGAGATATTGAGGACGGAGCATCTGTTCAAGGTCTATGGGACAGGGGAAAATCAGATCACGGCTGTAAACGATGTGGGGATCTCTGTGGAACAGGGAGAGTTTGTTGCTGTTGTGGGGAGCTCGGGAAGCGGGAAATCTACGCTCCTGCATCTGTTGGGCGGCGTGGACCGGCCCACTTCTGGAAGCGTGTTTATTGAGGGGGAGGATATTTACAGGCTGAAGGACGATAAGCTTGCGATATTCCGGAGAAGGCAGATCGGTTTGATCTATCAGTTTTACAACCTGATCCCGGTGCTGGATGTGGAGGAGAACATGACGCTTCCTCTGGAACTGGACGGGCGGGAGGTGGACAGACAGGCGATCCAGGAACTTGCCCGGACGCTGGGGCTTTCCAGGCATATGCACCATCTTCCGAACCAGCTTTCCGGCGGCCAGCAGCAGCGGGTCGCCATCGGAAGGGGCCTGGTCACGCGCCCGGCCATACTGCTTGCGGATGAGCCCACGGGGAATCTGGACACCCGCGCCAGCAACGAGATCATGGAGCTCTTGAAGCTGTTCAACCGGAAATACAGGCAGACCGTTGTGATGATCACCCACGACCTGGAGCTGGCAAAGCAGGCGGACCGGGTGCTCATGATGGAAGACGGCGTGGTGAGCGGAGGAAGGGAGGCGGAGGAACGATGAACATACTGAAAAGATGCTGCTTCCGTTCCCTGAAGGAGAACCGCAAGCGCACGGCGGTGACGATCGTGGGCGTGATCCTGTCCGCGGCGCTGGTCACGGGAGTGGCCTGCCTGGCGGAAAGCCTGCGGTCCAGCCTCATCCTGCAAAGCAAAAAGTCAAACGGCGATTTTCATTATCTCTTTTCCGATGTCAGGGAGGAGAACCTGGATCTTTTCCGGGAGAATGCCAATATTGAGAAGATAACTCTTTTGCGCAAGGTGGGCTATGGAGTGCTGGAGGGCAGCCGCAACGAAGACAAACCGTACCTGTATATCCGGGAGGTGGATCAGAACGGCAGTGAAGTACTGGGGTTGGATCTGATAGAGGGCCGGATGCCCCAAAACCAGGAAGAGCTCGTCATCGGCAGGCATGTACAATATAACGGTATGGTGGATCTTCAGGTCGGGGATGTCCTGACCCTTTCCGTCGGGGAACGAATGGGGGACGGCCATTCGCTGGGACAGGATACGGCTTACATGTACGAGCAGGAGACCTTTGAGCCATCCCGGGAGATAACCTACACGATAGTAGGGATCGTGAACAGGCCCAACGAGTATGTGGAGAATCGGTATGCGCCCGGATATTCTGCGTTTACGTGCTGGGATCCCGCAGAGACAAATGAGGGGGCCTATGAGGTCTACGCGTCCTACACAAAGGAAGGTCTGCGGCATTCGGAGCAGGTGACGGCGGGATTGCTGGGAGTTTCTGAGGAAATGCTTCAGCGCTATTTTTGGGATGAACAGTACGGCCTTACGGAGGAAGAGAGGGAACAGTTCACCGCGGTGGCGTCCGGCGTCACGAGAAACCAGCGGCTGCTGCGCTGGATTCATCTGAATCTGGCGGAAGAGACTACCATGAGGGCCGTTTATGGCATGGCACTTCTGGCTGTACTGGTCATTATCGTGACCAGCGTATTCTGTATCAGGAACAGTTTTTTCATTTCGCTGACGGAGAAAATGAAGCTGTACGGAAGATTGGCTTCGGTTGGAACCACAGCGGCGCAGCAGCGCAAGATAGTGCTCTATGAGGCATTGTTCATAGGGGCGGTGGGCGTACCGCTGGGGATCCTGTCAGGGCTTGGAGGCTCGGTGATCTTGGTGAAGCTCGTGAGCGGCATGGTGGAGGATGTGTTGGAAATACCGCTGATATTCGATGTTTCCGTGCCGGCCGTCCTGCTGGCGGCCGTGTTGTCCATGATGACGGTGTTTGCGTCCGCCAGGGAGTCCGCCAGGCGAGCGGCGAAACTTTCCCCCATCAGCGCCATTCGCTCCAATGACAGCGTGAAGATCGGCAGAAGGGAGATGAAATGTCCGGGCTGGGTCGATCGGCTGTTCGGCGTGGGCGGGCGGATCGCTTACCGCAGCATGAAACGGGCCGGGAGAAAGTACCGCGTCACAGTGATCTCCATCGTGGTGAGCGTGGCTGTGTTTATAGGGCTGACTACCTTTGTACAGCTGCTGCAGCAGGCAACGATAAGGCAGTTTTCAAATCTTCCCTACCAGATCCAGGTGAGCATGAACAGTGAAAGGGCTTACGAGGAGGCTGAGATCATCGCGGAACTGGAAGGGGTGCAGGCGGCGGATATTTATCGGTGCGCGTATCTGTGGGGAAGGGTGGAGACTACGGAGGAGTACCGCAGGTTGTTTTCGACAGGAGAGGAAGAGGATGAGGAGATGGTAGTGCTGGTCTGTTCGCTGGGAGAAGAGGGATTCAGCCGATTCTGCGGACAGCTGGGGGTGGATCCCGCCCAGGCGGAGGGGAAAGCCATCGTGCTGGCGGAATTTGAGCGGACCCGCGACGGGGATGGCGGCAAGCGCATTTTCCAGGGAAAAGTGGCGGAATATGAAAGTGGCGACACGATAAGGGTGTACGATTACCGGGAGGACGGTTCCGTAGGTTTTGAGAGGGAGATCCCTGTGCTTCTCCAGACGGAGGAAGTGCCCATGGCGCTGGCGGATGTAGCCTATAATTCCGCTTTGCTGCTGGTCATAAGCGATCCCATGATGGATCGGGAAGGGTTTCTCAGCGGAGCCGGCGTGAAAGAGCCGAATAAGCGGGTGCAGGTCTATCTTCAATGCGAGGATGCCGGTGGGATGGAGAAGATTCTGCGGCAGACGGTGCAGGTACCGTATGTGATGTCAAATTATGAAGCGGCGGCCAGGGAATCCCGGAGCATGTACCTGCTGGTCTCCATTTTCCTGTACGGCTTTATCACGGTAGTGGCGCTGATCGGCATCACGAATATCTTTAACACCATCACCACCAATCTGGAGCTGCGGGCGCCGGAATTTGCCATGCTGCAGGCCGTGGGGATGACCGGGCGGGAGTTTCGCCGGATGATCTGGCTGGAAGGGCTGTTCTACGGGGGAAAGGCCCTGGCTGTGGGGATCCCCGCGGGCCTGATCCTGTCTGTGGCGTTTTATGTGGCGTTCGCCCAGGGGATCGTGACGGCTTACCGGCCTCCCGTGTCGGCGGCCGTTATCTCCGCGGCTGCGGTGGCGCTGCTTTTGTACGGGATCATGCACTATTCCATGAGAAAGATAAGGCGCAGGAACATTGTGGAAACGATACAAAATGAGAATCTGTAAAGCCCCTTGCCAGGAGGGAGCGCCATTACAACTTTTTTACAAAATTTTCAGATTACAGTTTCATTTTTTGTGCAAGTATGATACAATGTTTACAAGTGATTGTGAAAGTGTCAGAAAACCCTTCACAGTCAGATTCCCGACAAAAGTAACGAGGTGGAAAAATGGATACAAAAATTTTACTGGAAAATGGCACCAACGAGTTGGAGATCCTGGAATTTACCCTGGCTGGCAATTCCTATGGGATCAATGTGGCGAAGATCAGAGAGATCATCACGTATCAGCCGGTAACCCCTGTTCCCAATTCCCATCCAAGCATTGAGGGAATTTTCATGCCCCGTGACACTATGATTACGGCTATCGACTTAAAGAACTGTCTGGGCAGAGGCGTGTCCGAAGCAAAAGGGCTGTTTATCATCACCAACTTTAACAAGCTGGATATAGCCTTTCATGTGGAAGAGGTGCTGGGAATCCACCGTGTATCCTGGCGGGATATCATTAAACCCGACGCTACCATCTCTACAACGGATGAGAGCGTATCCACCGGTATCATAAAGAAAGACGGGAAGCTGATCATAATTCTGGACTTTGAAAAGATCGTCAGCGATATCAATCCTGAGACGGGGCTTAAGATCTCCGAGATCTATGAACTGGGCGAGAGGAAGAGGAGCAACGTGCCGATCCTGATCGCGGAGGACTCCCCGCTGTTGAATAAGCTGATCGTGGATTCCCTGAAAAAGGCAGGGTATGACAACCTGATCCACACGGAGAACGGGCAGAGGGCTTACGATGTGATCATGCAGTGCAAGAGCGACGGCACTCTGGATGAGCATGTGAAGGTAATCATCACGGATATTGAAATGCCTGAAATGGACGGGCACAGACTGACAAAGCTTGTGAAGGCGGACGATGCCACCGCTCATATCCCTATCATCATTTTCTCTTCCCTGGTGAATGACGAGATGAGAAGAAAGGGAGAGCAGCTGGGGGCGGATGCGCAGCTGTCCAAGCCGGAGATCGGTAATCTGGTTAAAATAGTAGATCAGCTTGTTACGGAGAGACATCTGGACAAATAAGATTTCAGGAAAGCTGGGAGTGTTCCCGGCTTTCTTCGTGTATAGGCGGATGCACATGGGAACGGGCAGATGAAGGCGAGGAAAGGCAGGGCATGGAGAGGGAAGAAATATTAGGACGGCTGAAACAGGCGGAAATGGTGCTTGTCGGGCTGGGGCGGGAATTTGATCCTGCGGGAGATATGGGGGGCGATGCCGCTTTTGCCGCTGGGAGAGAGCTGCTGCAGGAGTCCGGCGCCCGTTGGCTCCTGCCCGCCTGGGGCGATTACTGCGCCGGTCAGGCCAGGGCCGGGAATAAGAAAGGGATGGCGCTGGAAAAATTGGCGGGTCTTTTGAGCGGGAAAAATTACTTTGTGGTTTCCGTCTCGACAAGCGGGGCCGTGGCTTCTTTCCCGGGAGACGGGAACAGGCTGGTGATGCCCTGCGGAAACGGAAAGATGAAGCAGTGTGCCGGGGGATGTGAGGGGCAGCTCCGCCCGGTCACGGAAGAAGACAGTTGTATCCTGGACGGCTTTTTCCGGGAACTTTGGCTTGGGCATTTTCCCTCCGGGGGAGCGCCGGAACTGAGAAAGTGCGAAGTGTGCGGAAAGCCATTGATCCTGAACAATGTGTATGCGGATGTTTATGACGAAAGCGGCTATCTTCCCGGATGGAGGCGTTACACGAAATGGCTTCAGGGAACGCTGAACAGGGAGCTGTTCGTGCTGGAGCTGGGAGTGGACCTGGAATTTCCGTCGGTGGTGCGATGGCCGTTTGAGAAGGTGGCAATCTATAATCGAAAGGCGTTTCTGTGCCGGATCAATGAAAAGCTGTACCAGCTGCCGGAAGAATTGTCTTCAAAAGGTTGCGGAATATCGAAGAATGCGATTGATTGGTTAAGTCAGCTGTGATAAAATATCTATATTCCCGTCGAGCGAGGGGAAGAAGCTGTATCTGAGAATGAGAGAACGAGAAAGCTGAGGAGACGTTATGCCTTCACAAGAGGATTATCTGGATAATTTGTTGAAAAACCTGGAGAAGGGCGGAACGGAAAAAGAAGGTTTGCCGGAAGCCGCCGCGGAGGAAGAAATCCCGGAGGAGCTGCTGTCGGATGCCGTATCTGAGCTGGAAGCGACGATTGAGTCGGACAGTGAGTTACATATGGACGCCTCTGGGGATACAGGGCAAAAAGCGGAAGATTTTTCGGAGACTTTCCCGGAGGGAGCCGATTTTTTGGAGGATGCCGTTGCGGACCTGGAGACGGTGCTGGGGGAAAGCGATACAGACAATGCTTTTGCCGCCGCCGGGGAAGAAGCCGCCAATCCGGGCGAGTTTTCTTCGCCGGAAGGAATGTCTGACCAGGATATTCAGAATATTATAGAGGGGTTGGAAGAGCCAGAGGAACCAGTGATTTCGGAAGCCATGGAAGGATCAGGGGAGCCGGAGATTTCGGAAGCCATGGAAGAGCCAGCAATTTTGGAGGCCACGGAAGTGTTGGAAGAGCCAGAAGAACCGGTGATTTTGGAAGCCACGGATGAGCCGGAAGAGCCGATGATCCCGGAAGCCCCGGCCGACGGGGAAGAAGCCGCCGATGCGGGCGAGTTGTATGCGCCGGAGGAAATGTCTGACCAGGATATTCAGAATATTATAGAGGGGTTGGAAGAGCCAGAGGAACCAGTGATTTCGGAAGCCATAAAGGAGCCGGAAGAGCCAGCAATTTTGGAAGCCACGGAAGGATCAGGGGAGCCGGAGATCTCGGAAGCCATGGAAGAGCCAGCAATCCCGGAAACCCTGGCTGATAAGGAGGAAACCCCTGAAGGTGCGGAGATCCCGGATGCCATAGGCGATCCCGGGGATGGGCTGGATCTGACGGCGCTGGCGGATCAGGATGCTGAAATAGACCTGGGAGCCCTGGGGCTCGGTCTGGATATGGAGATGGATGAGCCGGAAGAAGAGGCGGCGCCTGTTTCCGCTACGGCGGCGGATACCGCTCCGTATCTGGACGCGGTCAGCGAAATGACGGAAGATGAGATAGAGAGGTTTCTGTCCGCCGGCACCGAGGAAGAACGGGAACAGGAGGCAGCTTCCGGCGGGGAGGGCAAAGATCTGCAGCCGGAGGAAGACGATGACCTGGCAGGACTGTTGGGAGATACGGATGACAGCGACCTGCTGGATATTCAGGATATGTTGGACAAGGCTGACAACAATGAGGCCGTAGGCCAGGAGATAGAAGCGCTTTTACAGGGAGAGCCCGGTCAGGGGGCTATGGAAAGCGTGACGGAGACAGAGGGGGAAAAGAGCCGGAAAGCGCAGGAGAGAAAGCGGAAGCGGCAGGAGAAAGCGGCTGCTAAGAAGGCGGCAAAGGAGGCGAAAGCCGCGGCAAAGGCAGCTGCCAAAGAGGCGAAAAAGGCGGGAAAAGTGTCAACGGATGAGAAAACGATAGAAGAAGCGGCCGGGGAAAAGGATCCTTTTGACCCGGAGCTGTTGGATTCCATTGTCTCGGCGGCAGAGCAGGCGGGGCAGGAAAGCGGCGGCGCGGGCTCCGATGGGGAAGAGTTCCCCGGGGATACGGATCTGTTAGCGGATCTGCTGGGGACCCCGGACGATGGAGATGCCCTGGGGCAGGCGGCAGAGTCCGGAGAGGATGCCGCTGCAGGATCCGAGGCCGAGGCGGATGATCTTGGCTTTGATATGAGCAGCCTCTTTGGGGATGACGAAGGCTCCCTGGGAACCGGAGACGATGTCTTTGGGGAGCAAGATTCCGCATTCCCTGACTTCCTGGAAGCGGATGGCGGGGATGTGGACGCCATATTGCCGAAAATGGAAGAGGGAGGCAAGAAGAAGGGGCTTTTTGCCAGATTTTTTGAGATGCTGACGGAGGAAGCGGAGGATGAGAACGAAAGCCTCCGTCTGTCTGATGAAAACAAAGATATTTTGAGCGATCTTGACAAGGAAAAGACGGCAGGAAAGAAGAAAAAGAAGAAGGGAAAGAAGAACGCCGCAGGGGCGGAAGGCGAAGAAGGGGCGGAGGGCCAGAAAGGAAAGGGCGGCAAGCCCGCGAAGGCGAAGAAGCCCAAAAAGCCGAAGCCGGAGAAACCGCCTAAAGAGCCTGAACCGGAGCCGCTGATCCCTCCGAGAAAGCTCACCCTGAAAAGAGTGCTTCCGGTGGCGCTGGTGTGCGCTTCCCTGGGGATCCTGATCGTTGTGTTTGCAAACGCGTCTGTGGACTTTACCGATAAGCAGAATGCGAAGGAGGCATATTATTCAGGGGATTACCAGACCTGTTATGAAAACCTGTTCGGCAAGGACCTGAATGAGACGGAACAGATCATGTTCGGAACTTCCGAGAGTATTCTGCGCGTCCGGCTCTGGATGCGGGAGTATGAAATGTTCGTGGAGGCCGGGGAGGAAGTGGAGGCGCTGGATGTGCTGATCCAGGCGGTAAATGATTTCCCGAAGCTTTATGCCTATGCGGAGAAATGGAATGCCGGAGACGATGTGCAGGCGGGATATACGGGGATCCTGAACATCCTGGCGGGGAAATACGGGCTTACGGAAGCTCAGGCGCTGGAGATCGCCTCGGTCCGCAGCGATTATGACTACACGGAGATGGTAGTGGATATAGTGCAGGGAAAAACGTATGGCTCCTGGAATGAGCAGCCGGAGGAGCCTGAAACGCCGGAGCCGGAGCCTCTGCCGGACGAGCTGCCGGAGGAGGGCGACCTGGGCGGAGACAGCTTTATCCAGAATCAGTGAGCAAAGAACATAAAAAGGTCCGCAAGGATACGCTGCCTGCGATGTGGCCGGAGAAGGGCCGGGTCGCGGGCAGTGTGCGGAAAAGGGAAGATACATGATAGCGATCATTGACTATGATGCGGGAAATATAAAAAGTGTGGAAAAAGCGCTGCTTTACCTGGGCCAGGAGACGGCGGCCAGCAGAGACCCGGATACGATCCTCGGCGCGGACGGCGTGGTCCTGCCGGGGGTGGGGGCTTTTGGAGACGCGATGGGAAAGCTGGAATCATATGGCCTTGTGCCGGTGATCCGGCAATATGTCCGGAGCGGGAAGCCTTTCCTCGGCATATGCCTGGGGCTCCAGCTTCTGTTTGAGAGCAGCGAGGAGAGCCCCGGAGTGGAGGGGCTCGGCATCTTGCGGGGAAAGATCCTGCGGCTCCCGGGGGAGACGGGCCTGAAGATCCCTCATATCGGCTGGAATGATCTGAAATTTCCCCGGCCCGGGCGGCTGTTTCGGGGAATCGAAGAGGGGGCGTATGTGTATTTCGTACACTCCTATTATCTGAAAGCGGAAGACGGGGGGATCGTGACGGCTACTTCGGAGTATGGGGCGTCGATCCATGCCTCGGTGGAACAGGACAATGTGTTTGCCTGTCAGTTTCATCCGGAAAAGAGCTCTGACGTGGGATTAAAGATACTCCGAAATTTCATCGAGGTCACAGAGGAGGCGTAAATGCACACAAAGCGGGTGATCCCCTGTCTGGATATCAAGGACGGGAGAGTTGTAAAAGGCGTTAATTTTGTAAATCTCAGAGATGCCGGGGATCCGGTGAGCGTGGCGTCCGCCTATGACAGGGCCGGTGCGGACGAGGTCGTGTTCCTGGATATCACGGCTTCCGCCGACGACCGGGCCACAAAGCTGGAATGGGTGAGGGAGGTGGCATGCCGTCTCTTTATTCCGTTCACCGTGGGGGGAGGCATCCGCACGGTGGAGGATTTCCGGGCCATCCTCAGGGAAGGTGCGGACAAGATCGCAGTAAATTCCGCGGCGATCATGAATCCGCGTCTCATCGCCGAGGCGGCGGAGAAGTTTGGCAGCCAGTGCGTTGTGGTGGCCATCGACGCAAAGCGGCGGGAGGACGGAAGCGGCTGGAATGTTTATAAGAACGGCGGCCGTGTGGACATGGAGATCGATGCTGTGGAGTGGGCGGTCCGGGCGGCGGAGCTGGGGGCGGGAGAGATCCTCCTGACCAGCATGGACACGGACGGCACAAAGGAAGGCTACGACCTTCCGCTGACGAAGGCTGTGGCACGGGAAGTAGACATCCCGGTGATCGCTTCGGGAGGCGCGGGCAAGCCGGAACACTTTTACGAGGCTCTTGCGGACGCGGGGGCGGAGGCTGTGCTCGCCGCGTCCCTGTTCCACTATAAGGAGCTGGAGATCCGCCAGGTGAAAGAATATTTGAGAGGACGCGGTGTCAGTGTGCGGCTGTGAGGGAAGCCAGACGCGGGGAAGCGCCGAAGAGATACAGGAGGGATAGAGATGAGCATGATCAGTAATGACTGGCTCACGGAGCTGGGAGCGGAATTTCGGAAGCCGTACTATAGGGATCTGTATGAGTTTGTGAAAAAGGAATATAATACGACGCAGGTGTTTCCGCCTTCTGACGATATTTTCAACGCCTTCCACCTGACACCGTTAAGCAAGGTAAAGGTGGTGATCATAGGGCAGGATCCCTATCATAATGTGGGCCAGGCCCATGGGCTGTGCTTTTCTGTGAAACCGGATGTGGACATTCCGCCCTCGCTGCAGAATATTTACAAAGAGCTGCATGACGACCTGGGCTGTTACATCCCAAACAACGGATATCTTGTAAAATGGGCGGAACAGGGAGTGCTGCTCTTGAATACGGTGCTGACGGTCCGGGCCCATCAGGCAAATTCCCACAGGGGAAAAGGCTGGGAAGAGTTTACGGATGCGGCGATCCTGGCCCTGAACCGGCAGGATCGGCCGATCGTGTTTATCCTGTGGGGGAAACCGGCGCAGTCAAAGAAGCGTATGCTCGACAATCCGGGCCATCTGATCTTGGAAGCGCCTCATCCGAGCCCGCTCTCCGCGTACAGCGGATTTTTCGGCAGCAGGCCGTTCAGCAAGACCAACCGTTTCCTGGAAGAACACGGGGAGACGCCTATCGACTGGCAGATCGAGAACCGATAGCGGGCAGCGGCAGGGCCGGGATCTTACGGTGCTTTGGAGAAAGCAATAACAGAATAACAGGGGAGTGAAGAGACATATGAAGAAAGAAACTTTTGTCACGAAAGAGCAGGTGGAAGAGATCGCAAAAACATATCCCACGCCTTTTCATATTTACGATGAGCGGGGGATCCGGGAAAATGCCAAGGCCCTGAAGGAAGCGTTTTCCTGGAACAGGGGATACAAGGAGTTTTTTGCGGTGAAAGCGACGCCGAACCCTTTTCTTATCGATATCCTGCGGGAATATGGCTGCGGCTGCGACTGCTCCTCCTATACGGAGCTGATGCTCAGCAGGGCCATGGGGGTAAAGGGGGAGGACATCATGTTTTCTTCCAACAACACGCCGGCCGCGGAGTTTGAGCTGGCGGCAAAGCTGGGGGCCACCATCAATCTGGACGATATCTCCCATATTGATTTTTTGGAGAAGACGCTGGGGTATCTGCCTAAGACCCTGAGCTGCCGCTATAATCCGGGCGGATATTTTTCGCTGGGGACGGATATCATGGATAATCCGGGGGATGCCAAGTACGGCTTCACCACGGAGCAGATGTTCGAGGGATTTCGGATCCTGAAGCAAAAGGGCGTGGAAAACTTTGGGATCCACGCGTTTCTGGCAAGCAATACGGTGACCAACGAGTATTACCCCACCCTGGCGAAACAGCTTTTTGAACTGGCGGTGAGGCTGAGGGAGGAGACAGGGGCGCATATCGCTTTCATCAATCTCTCCGGGGGGATCGGCATTCCTTATCGGCCGGATCAGAAGCCAAACGATATCCGTGTCATCGGCGAGGAAGTGCGGAAGGTGTACGAGGAAGTGCTGACCCCCGCGGGTATGGGGGATGTGGCGATCTACACAGAGCTGGGCCGGTTCATGATGGGGCCCTACGGCGCGCTGGTGACCCAGGTGATCCACCAGAAGCATATTTATAAGGAATATGTGGGAGTGGATGCCTGCGCGGTAAACCTGATGCGGCCCGCCATGTACGGCGCTTATCATCATATCACGGTGCTTGGCAAGGAGGATAGGCCCTGCGACCACAAATATGATGTGACCGGGTCCTTGTGTGAAAACAACGACAAGTTTGCCATCGACCGGATGCTGCCGGAAATAGAGATCGGGGATTATCTTGTGATACATGACACAGGGGCCCACGGTTATGCCATGGGGTATAATTACAACGGGAAACTGAAATCAGCGGAGCTCCTTCTCCGCGAGGACGGTACTGTACAGCAGATCCGCCGGGCGGAGAAGCCGGAAGATTATTTCGCGACGTTTGACTGTTTTGATATCTATGATCGGCTGAAGGAAAGCTGAGACAGACGGAAAGAAAGGAAAATTTGCCATGCGGTATCCGAAAAACCTGCCTGCGGGCGGCGTTATCGGCTTCCCGGCCCCATCCTTTGGATGCGCCACGGAGCCTTATCGTACAGCGTTTGAACATGCGCTTCAGAGACTGGAAAAAATGGGGTATCGGACCCTGCCCGGCCCCAACGCGAGAGTGGAAATGGGAGTGGGCATCAGTAATGAGCCGGAAGAATGCGCCCGGGAATTTATGGACATGTACCTATCGGAGGAGACGGACTGCCTGATCTCCTGCGGTGGCGGGGAGCTGATGTGCGAGATCCTTCCCTATCTGGATTTCCAGAAGCTGGCGCAGGGAAAGCCCAAGTGGTTTATGGGATATTCGGACAATACCAACCTGACCTTCCTGCTTGCCACACTGGCGGATACGGCTTCTGTTTACGGGCCGTGCGCGGCGTCCTTCGGCATGGAGCCGCTCCATGAATCCTTGCGGGATGCCTTTGAGATCCTGACCGGGGAGCGCAGGCGGGTGCAGAGTTACGGAATGTGGGACAAGGACGATGAAAAGGATCCGGAAAACCCGCTTGCGCCCTATCATCTGACAGAAAAGCTTGCCATGCGGGGATTTGTGGGAAGTAAGCCTGTGGAGGAGACAAGGTTTTGCGGAAGGCTGCTGGGCGGCTGTCTGGATGTGCTGGCGAATCTGGTGGGAACCCGCTTTGACCGGGCGGCCGATTTCGCGGAGCGGTATCGGGAGGACGGCGTGGTCTGGTTTTTGGAGTCCTGCGACCTGAATGTGTTCGGGATCCGGCGGGCCATGTGGCAGCTGGAGCAGGCGGGATGGTTTCGGTATGTGAAAGGGTTCTTGATCGGGCGGCCGGCAAATGGTGCGCCTATGATGAACCTGGATGTTTACGACGCAGTGTTAAATGTGGCGGCAAAGATGGAGGTGCCTGTGGTGTTTGACGTTGACCTTGGACACCGCCCGCCCATGATGCCTCTGGTGGTGGGAAGCCTGGCGGAGGTGACGCTGAAGGGCGAAAAACTGACTGTGGATATGGCGTGTTGCCTTTAAACTTGCTACATTGTAAAATTAAAAAAAGCGCTTGTCATGCGGCGGCTTCTGTGTTAAAATGAATCATGTTGCAGGCAGGTTTGCAGGAGCCGGCGTGTCGGAATGGCAGACGGGGCAGATTCAGAATCTTGTTCGCCTGACCGCCAGCGTAAAGGCAGAAGACTTGAAAATGCGGTACTTTTACAATCAAATAGGTGCATTTGATTTTAATATCCCTCCCGTACATCTTTCCGATTTCAGGGTTTT